>JAPULJ010000590.1 GCA_027295145.1 Alphaproteobacteria bacterium
TTCCATCCGGCAACCCGCCCGGACCAATTTTCAGTTTACTCGATAGGCTGAATGTCTGCAATGTGTCATAATCGCACATCGGCGATAACGTCTCGAATGTCCGCTTTGGGTCACAAGCAGACATCGGCGAGGCCGCTAGGAATGTCCGCTTTACCCCCAAGAGCGGACGTTGTTGCCGGCGCCCAGAATGTCCGCTTTTAGCCATAAGCGGACATTGGCGGTTTGTCAGAAGCAGCCTTGATTTGCACATCGCAATGGCGGTATCGGGCCCCGCTGATCGCCTCACACCGTCGATCACGGACGCCAATATGACAGCAGAAACGCTAGGTTCCGTGTAGCCTTGCAAGCCGCCTCCCCCTTAAATCGAAATGTGCAGTACCAGACCATGGCCGGGTTCGTCGTCGAGCGCCCTTTGTGCTACGGTTGTCGGCAATCAGGAGGAGTCATCCGGGATGGTTAAATAAGGAAATGACATTTGCTTGCAAGCCTTTCAGGGTAATAGTGAGACGCCCTATCGCCGCAGCGACCACCGGCGCATTCGCCACGATTGCGGTCATCGCGGCCACCGGCATTGCCGGGCGCACTGCCGCCGAGACACTCAGGAGCGAGCATTACCGGATCCGCCTCGTCACCGTAGCAACCGGCCTCAACCATCCGTGGTCGCTCGCCTTCCTGCCCGACAAGCGCATGCTCGTGACCGAGCGCGACGGTGCCTTGCGCATCGTCACCCCCGACGGCAAGATCTCCGAGCCGGTCAAGGGCGTGCCCAAGGTCTTTGCCCGCGGCCAGGGCGGCCTCCTCGACGTCATTCTCGACCCCGACTTCGCCAAGAACCGGGTCATCTACTTGTCGTACGCCGAGCCCGGTGAAGACGGCGGCGGCACCGCGGTCGCCCGCGCGGTACTCGACGGCATCCGGCTGACCGGCCTCAAGGTGCTGTTCCGCCAGCAGCCCAAGTACGGTGGCGGCAAGCACTTCGGCTCGCGTCTGGTGATTGCGCGCGACGGCACCCTCTTCATCACCGTAGGCGAGCGCGGCGAGCGGGCGCGCGCGCAGGATCCCAAGGTCAACCGCGGCCAGGTGGTTCGCATCAACCGCGACGGCACCATCCCCAAGGACAACCCCTTCGTCGGCAAGGCGGGCCACCGCCCCGAGATCTGGTCCTTCGGCCACCGCAACCCGCAAGGTGCGGCGCTCCACCCGGTCACTGGCAAGCTCTGGATCCACGAGCACGGCGCCCGGGGCGGCGACGAGTTCAACGTGCCCCTGCCCGGCCGCAACTACGGCTGGCCGATCATCGCCTATGGCCGCCACTACTGGGGTGGCAAGATCGGCGTCGGCACCAAGAAGGCGGGCATGGAGCAGCCGATCTACTACTGGGACCCCTCGATCGCGCCCTCGGGCATGGCCTTCTACACCGGCGACAAATTCCCGAAGTGGAAGGGCAACCTGTTCGTGGGCGCCCTCGCCTTCAAGCTCGTCGCCCGCCTCGTCCTGAGTGGCGAGAAGGTAGTCAAGGAGGAGCGCCTTCTGAAGCAGCTCGGCGCGCGCATCCGCGACGTGCGCCAGGGTCCCGACGGATATCTCTGGGTGCTGACCGACGCCTCCGACGGACGCCTCATCCGCCTCGAGCCCGCCGGGTCGTAAGGAGAATCGCCACTCAATTCGATCAAAACTTAGACCCTATCTGACCAAGAATTCTGACGGTGAAGAAGATGATGACCGGTCGCGGTATTTCGCCCGCTCTTATAGAGTATTCAATCCGTGTTGATACGCGATGGGCGCCCAAATAAACTGTGAATGCGTTAAGTTGAAACCAGGTTTGTCACTTTCCCGACTTCTTTAAGGCAAATCGTCAAGATGGCGCGCAACACCAGCCTCGCTGATTATCGTCGTAAGCGGAACTTTGACCGGACGTCGGAACCAGAAAGTTTTCGGTCCACCAAGGATGAAAATGCCTTTGTAGTTCACAAACACGGCGCCCGGCGCCTTCACTATGACCTACGGCTCCAAATCGGCGATGTTCTTAAATGTTGGGCTGTAACAAAAGGGCCCAGCCTTGACACATCTGAGCGCCGCTTGGCTGTCCAGGTCGAAGACCATCCCATCGATTACGCTTCCTTTGAGGGCGTTATCCCAAAGGGAGAATATGGCGCAGGTCCGGTCATAATTTGGGATCGCGGTACTTGGGTCCCGATGGGAGATCCGATCAAATCGCTGCAACAAGGTCAGCTCAAATTTCGTCTTGCAGGAAACAAACTGCGTGGTGGTTGGGCGCTTGTGCGGTTACCCGATCAGGATAAGACGTCCAATCAAAACTGGCTATTGATCAAGGAGAAAGACACCGAATCGTCCCGTGATGATATCTTGACGGCACGACCCGAAAGCATCGAGTCAGGTAAATTGCTCGAAGATCTAGTTACTCAGCCGGCCGACAAAAAGCGTGTGTTACCGAAACGTATCAATCCGAAATCTCTCAAGGAAGCGAGGCAAGATCCTTCAATGGATTTCGTGCGCCCCCAACTTGCATCTATCTCGGCGCGCGCACCCTCAAGTGATAAATGGATCCACGAGATCAAGTTCGACGGCTACCGAACGCTTGTAGCCCTCGAGAAAAAGGAAGTTCGGTTTCTGACACGCTCGGGGCTCGACTGGACTGAGCGCTATGGCGTCTTGAGCGAGCCATTTGGTGATATTTCCTGCAAGTCTGCGCTGATCGATGGCGAAGTGGTTGTCCAAGATAAAAGCGGGGTTAGTGATTTTGGGGCATTACAGGATGCGCTGAGACAGGGCGACACCTGGCGCCTACTCTTTTACGCATTTGACCTTTTGTATCTTGATGGATGGGACTTGCGAATGGTCTCATTGCTAGATCGAAAGAGAACGCTTGCTGCCCTGATTGCATTGAATTCAGACGATAAATCTGCCCTGCAATATAGTGAGCATATTGTCGGCCAAGGTCAGAAATTCTTCGAGCAGAGCGCCGCGTTGCCCATTGAAGGAATAGTTTCCAAGAGGAGTGATTCGACTTACCGATCTGGCAAATCGCGAACATGGCTGAAGACAAAACACTTGAACCACGACGAGTTCATCATTGTCGGATTCACGGAGTCCAAAGCAACGGGCGGACTAGGGGCGATGCTTCTGGCAGAAAAAAGTGCAGGAGTACTGCAATACGTTGGAAAAGTCGGGTCGGGTTTTGGAGCTCAGGAATCTAGACAGTTAATCTCTCGATTTGAGGCAATCCGAACAAAAATGTTTGAGGTGGTTGGCCAACCCAAATCTCGGGATATTCGTTGGGTCATGCCGACGATGACCGCAGAAGTCGAATACCTAACACGGACGAGATCCGGGAAACTTAGGCATCCCGTTTACCGAGGGCTGCGCCAAGACAAAGGCGTTCATCTGGAAAAAAGGCCGCAAGCAAAATACGTTTCCGATGCGGACCTTGCATCGATATGGGTCACTAACCCCAATCGCGTTATGTTTGGGCGCGGAGGTCCAACGAAGCTTGACCTGGCTCTTTATTACGCCCGTGTCGGAGATTGGATGCTGCCGGAGTTGGTCAAACGTCCTTTGTCGTTGTTTCGATGTCCATCGGGGGCAAAGGAAGACTGCTTCTATCAGCGACATGTTGTCTCTGGGATGCCATCTGAAATTAGGCGCATCCGGCTGACCGAAGAAGGAAAACGCAAAAGAAGCGATTACATCTACTTGGACAACGCACCAGGGTTGTTAGGGCTTTCTCAATTTGGTGTGGTGGAGTTTCACCCGTGGGGATGCCGGGTTAGTAAAATTGAGAAGCCCGACCGAATGATTTTCGATCTCGATCCTGACGAAGATCTCCGCTGGCGCGACGTCGTCCGGGCGGCTTACGAAATTCGAGAAAAATTGGCGGATCTTGGCCTAAAAACTTTCGTCAAAACCACAGGCGGTAAAGGTCTGCACATTGTGGTGCCCATTATCCGTCGACATTCTTGGCGAGAGGTACATGAATTTAGTAAAGCATTCGTAGTTTCTATGTCCGACCGAGATCCGAGCCGGTATACCGCGAGTATGTCGAAGAAATTGCGGAGTGGGCGGATATTTATCGACTTTTACCGAAATGCCCGTGGTTCGACCGCAGTTGCGGCCTATTCCTTAAGAGCTGCTGCAAATGCGCCGGTTTCAACGCCATTAAGTTGGGATGAACTTTCCGAGGTCGACGATCCAAAAGTTTTCAACTATGTTACTATTCCACGTCGCCTCGCCGAACTTCCGGAAGATCCTTGGGCAGAATTGGAACATTCAGCGAAGGTTCTTACGGTTGAGATGAAACGGCGGCTCACTTCGTAACCTTGGCAATTATGAAAGGTCTGATCCATGGCGCCACGTGCGAGTTGGAAAGGTCACCTCAAGCTATCGCTCGTGTCCTGTCCTGTTCGACTTTACAACGCGACGACTCGTAGCGAACGGATCTCGTTCAACATGCTGCATAAGGATACCCACAATCGTGTGCAGATGAAGCCGCACGACCCGGAGCTGGGGGAGGTCGAACGCAGTGATCTAGTTAAAGGTTACATGTACGAGAAGGATCGCTACGTCGTTTTAAATGATGAAGACTTTGAGAAAGCAAGAATCGAGTCCGCCGACACCATCAATATCGAGCGCTTTGTTGATAGTTCTTCCCTAGATCAGATCTATTGCGATTCACCGTACTATCTCGCTCCCGATGGAGCGGTCGCTGAAGAGACCTTCCGGGTTATCCATGAAGCGATGCGGAAGAAGAACAAAGTCGCGTTAGCGCGAGTCGTGCTGTCAAATCGGGAGCGTCTTGTCTCGATTTCGCCTCGTGACAAAGGGTTCTTAATACTGACATTAAGGACAGCGCGAGAAATCCGTGGCCATGAGGAGTACTACCGCGATATCGGCAATGGTGACGTTGAGAAAGACATGCTCGACCTGGCCACTCAACTCATTGAGCAAAAGACCGCTGAATTTGATCCTTCAGAGTTCACTGATCGATATGAAGAAGCGCTTCTCGAAATCATCAAGGCAAAAATCAGTGGTGATGATCCGGTTGTTGCGAAGGCACCGGAACGCGGTCAAGTCATTAATCTAATGGATGCGCTTAAACGCAGTCTCGACCAGGCCGGACAGAAACCGCCAGCAAAAAGCCGTGCGCGGAGTTCCGGTTCGCGGGACAGTGGAAAACGGCGGAAGGCTGCCGGGCAGAAGTAAGTTCAACGCGAGACCGACCATATGAGCGGCTTTGATAGCAAGAGTGTCGTCTTCATCGGCAAGCTTGCTACACTCAAAAAAGAAGAAGCGCGTAATGAAGTTAAGTTACGCGGTGGTGTGTGCAGACGCGGCGTGACTAGAAAAACCGACATCGTTGTGGTCGGACACAATGCCTATGATCAATTATATAATGGCCGATTAATACGTAATCTCGCTCTCGCAGACAGTGTGGGAGCTGTCTGCATGAGCGAATACACGTTTTTACGCGGTCTTGATTTTATTGAACAAGGGCCTGAAACGCCCCGCGACATTACGTCAGACGAGCTTAAAAATCAGTCAGGATTAGGGCCCGAAAACATTCGACTATTGGTTCTTTTCGATGTCCTTGAACCCTATGAAAATCTCTATAGTTTCCGTGATCTTAAAGCAGCACGCGAAGTTCAGAGGTTATTAGAGGAAGGTTGCCACCTCGTTGACATAGTACGATCAGTAAACCGCCTCCGAAAAACCGACATTCCGAGTGCTGAACAACCGTTAGCCAAGTCGAAACTTCTACGATTGTCGACAGGCGAGATAGTGATCAAAGTACTTGGAGGTGTTGCTGATCTTGATGGTCAAATGCGGCTTCCGATCAAGTATCCTGAAAATCCGACATTAGACGATATCTTCGAAGCGGCAGAAGCCGCAGAAGAGGACGCAGACTGGACATTGGCGGAATCACTTTACTCACAAATATTACGATTGGATCGAAAAGATCCGGATGCGCCATACAATCTATCCAATATGCTTATCAAACAAGGTCGCAATAAAGATGCCGAAAAATACCTCCGAATCGCAGTTGCGCTAGACCCAAATTTTCCTGAAGCCTGGTACAATCTTGCTGGATTGAAAACTGCCGCAGGAAATCCTGAACTGGCTCAAGAGTATTTGAAGAATGCACTGTCTTGCGACCAAGAATATGCGGACGCACTATACAATCTTGCTCGCCTAGAGTTTGACAGCGGAGCCTATGAGGAAGCGTCAGAGCATTGGAAATGCTATTTAGGCCTCGACGACAGGAGCGATTGGGCGAAGGCCGCGCGAGATGGGCTCAGTCTTTGCCGACACCATGTGAAAGTGGAGGCAAGCCATGTCTAACTCAGGCGGTTCTATGGGCTCGCCCCCACGTCCCCGGTATTACTGATCTCGGCTTAAAGGGCTCCATCGGCGTGCCGTCGAGGAAGCGCGAGAACCGGAACGGGGCAAGGTCGACGCGCGCGGCGCCCTTGGTGATGAGTTCGGCCATCAGGAGCCCGGTCGCGGGGCCCATGCCGAATCCGTGGCCGGAGAAGCCGGTGGCGAGGTAGAAGCCATCGAGGCCGTCGATTGCGGACACCACTGGCAATGAATCTGGCATGACGTCGATCATGCCAGCCCAGCTCTCCGCCATCTCCAATTGGGCGAATTGGGGCAGTAATGCGCGGGCATCTCGGAGCGCGCGGGCGAGCAGCGCACGGTCGGGCGCGGGGTCGAGCACGCGCGTGCGCTCGAAGGGTGTGACGGCGTCGGGCTTCCATCGCTTCGGCGTGGCGAGTGCGCGGAAGAAGGCGGCGCCGAACCGCAGCCGGACCTCGCCGCGGTTCAGCCGCCGCGCCGGGGCGAACAGGCTGAAATACTGCAAGGCGTCGGGCACGATATCGAAGCGCGAGCCGGCGCTGGCGGCGAGCGTGTAGCCACCGTCGTGCCGCCGCCGGAATGCGACGTCGCCACACCACACCGCCGAATCCGTCGCGAGCGGCGCCGGCCTGGTGCCCATGACCGAAGAGCACACGCGCAGCTGCGGCAATCCGAAGGGCTGCGAAGTTCCTTCCGGCAACCCGCCCCGGACCAATTATCAGCCTACCCGGCAAGCGATAATGTCGTCAATGGGTCATCACCGCACATCGGCGATAGCGCCTCGAATGTCCGCTTTGGGTCCAGGCTGTGTGAAAACGCGGCCCGGAAGAGGGTCGGCGCAACAATTGATTTAGTAATTGCCGACGCGTGAATCATTGTTGCTTGCGATGGCAGTTAGGCGAATCATTGTTGCGTGCTCGCGCTACGAAAATAGTTTTTACACAGCCTGGGTCATGTGTGGACGGCTCCCCATTGGCAAGGGTTGATTTGACGTTTGTGCAAGTTGGTCGGGTGCAGTCATGTGTTCGGCCTGTTGATGCGGTCTG
>JAPULJ010000591.1 GCA_027295145.1 Alphaproteobacteria bacterium
CGGTCTTGCCGGTGCCAATGGGACCGCCGATGCCGACGCGGAAGGCGCCGCTCATGACCGGAACAACCTGGAATATTGTTCGTGGCACATTGAGGCCCAGTCGACCATCGGGGTCGCGGTTCCTAGATCCTGCCGCTGTGCCGTCATGGCCCGATCAACGGCATGTATGGTCTCGCGCCTCTCGGTGCAAACGGCACCGTTACCAAATCCAACTGCGCGCCCAGGTTTTCGACCATGGCCATGATCACATGGTCGCGGCGGATACGCAGGGCGCCGTCGGGCAAGATCTGGAGCGGCACATGGCGATTGCCGATATGCCAGGCGACACGGGTGGACTTCGCCCGGGATGTGCAACGGATGTCGGCGCATAGTTCGGGCGCTGCGCGGACGCGGACATAGCCGCCATCGTCCAATGCCAGACCGTCGCCATCGCCCAGACGGGCCGCCTCATCGAGATCGAGCATGAAGGGCGCGCCGTCGTCATCAACTAACCGCAGGCGGCGACGATGCCGATCGTCACCAGGTTCTGGAACCGGGCCAGTTCGGTAATACGTTTGGGCCGAGCGCTACGATCGCGAACTGACCGACATCTTCGAAATCCAGGACGAGGTGACAAAGTCAATCGTCGGCGCGCTTCCGTCCCGCTTGGAGGCGGCAGACATCGAGAGGATCAAACGCAAGCCCCCGCAAGACCTGGCAGCTTACGATTACGTGCTACGCGGCAAGATCCTTCATCACCACGGCACCAAGGAGGCGAACGCCGAGGCCCTGCAGGTCCTCGACAAGGCTATCGAAGTCGACCCGGACTATGCACAGGCTTACGCATGGAAGGCCTGCACACTGCGACAGGCGGTTCTTCGCGGTTATGCGGAGGAGCCGGACGAGTTCAACGCCCAACGAATCGAGAATGCGGAAAAGGCTTTGGCGCTCGACGAGAACGACATGGAGTGTCTCAGAATTCTCTGCGAGATCCATATGGAACAAGAAGACCTGGATAAGGCGGAGCATTATCATAACCGAGCCTTCGTGTTGAACCCCAACGATCCTCGGATGCTCGCGCAGCGCGGCGAGCTCATGGTTTGGCTTGGCAGACCGGAAGAGGGGGTCGAATGGGTGCAAAAGGCGATGCAGCTCGACCCGCTCGGGGCCGATGGTTTTGCTCATCTGTTGGGGCGTGCTCTTCGTGCCGATCGGCGCTACGAGGATGCCATCGAGGCCTATAAGAAAGTCCGTGTCGTGCGTGACCAGCATTGCGCCGAGATGGCCGCCTGTTGCGCCGCAATGGGGAACGATAACGAAGCCGCAAAGCAGAAGGCGGAAACCTTGCGTCTGAATCCCGAATTCTCGACAGAGCTATACATCGCGAGCTTGTCTTACGGGAACGCTGCCGACCGCGAGCACCTTCGCGATAGCCTGCACAAGGCTGGTTTGCCGGAATAAGGTGCGATGTCTGCTCTGGGTCATAAGCGGACATCCCCCGCCATAGCCATTTATGTCCGCTTGCGGGGATAAAGCGGGCATAGAGCCGCCGCTCATTGCCCGCCGGACAGGCAGCGCCCCTGGCGCGCGACATTCTGCTTCGTGGGCCTTCCGCTCATGCCGGTGCGAAGTTGCCGCTCAGGCGTTTCACCTGGCAGAGCGGATCGCGCCCAACGGCATCAGCGCGCCCAAGCGCTGGCGGAACCAGCCGGCCTGCCGTATGGCGGCGGTCGACGGCCGCCGGTGAGACAGGCGGTCCATCAGGCCCGCGTTCTCCCGTTCAAGCCGGGTGGCATAGGCCTTGAGGTGTTGGACTTCGTCGCGAAGGATCGAGAGTTCGATCAGATTATCGAGGTCTTGCGACATAGCGGCTCCCCCGGTTCTTTGTGGCGCGCAGACCAGCAAGACGAAAACAATAAGCGATCGGGCGGCCGCGCGCCGCCGCAAATCCCGTATAGGGGACATATGGCAAGCGGATAGCCCCGCTCATTGCTCGCCGGACGGGCAGAGGAAGCTGGCTAGTTCGACTTAACGCGTATGAGCCCGACGTTTGATTTTGAATGCAGACTTGCCTTCTGAAGGGTCAGATGAATCGCCATCATCGACGCTGCTACAGGCGGAAGCTAAGACCGTCAAAGGGGCCAGAAAGATTACGGCTCGTAGCAAGGTTCGCCGATTGATCATCGCCTCAATCTCCATGGAGTGATTCTCGGCGGATGCACCAACATCGCAAGGGACCAGTGTCGAATCGTGGTTCCGTGATTAAGGTGGCGCTTGCTCTCACCGACGTCCAGCATCACCCTCAATGCCCGCTTTGGGTCAAAAGCGGACATGCGGCGATACCCCGTCGAACGTCCGCTATTGGTGGCTAAGCGGACATTGAGAGGTAAACTGGCTACGCCACCGCCTCACGGTGACCGGGCGCCCGCTTTTGGCTGTTAGCGGACATCGGCGATCGGATGCCTAGAGCCCAGGGCCCCGGCAGTTATGACGGCATGCCCGAATGATGAGCGTGGGCTGGAGGTTGGTTCAGCAATGGCGCTGCGTTGGCATTCCGCCGACCTTCGCATTTCCAATCGAATGGACACACCATCCTTAGACGGCACGCAGCGGTCGGCCATCCGACGCGATCATGGTCAAGAGGAGCGCGGCCGCCTGGGCCAAATTCGCACGAGCAGGGGATTTCCCCGCTCCCCAACCCGTTATGGAGTGCTCGTCATGATGACCGACAGCTCGACCCCGTTCTGTATCGACGTGACGCGATTCGAGGATGGGACCGTCCTCTATTGTCTGGTGAACGGACAAACCCACGAGACCGTCCACTATGCCGGACCCACAACGCGGTTTCTGCCGCCGCCATGGATGGTCGCCCTGCGCGATCAATACAACCTCGATTCGGTGACATCCGCCATCGCTCAAATCGCGGCATGACTCTGCTTTCAACCATCAAGCGGACATGCTGCGCCATAGCCGTTCGAGTCCGCATTTAGCGTGTCGGCGGACACCGGCAAGGGCTCACTCACATTCTCCCTGGCCCGCCCTGGCGGGAGCGGTCGTCCGGGTTCGAGGGGGCCTAAAGCACCCTGACCTCCAACCCGGCAATGACCCTGCGGGTGCTGCGCTTGGCCACGAATTTTTTTAGGTGCGTGGCCGGGAACTCAGGCGGCCCGAGGTTCCTTGCGCGTTCGAGGCGGCAAATAAGCGCGCGCGCAATGCTCCTGACAATAGGGCCTGCCAGGAACCGTCGCTCCGCCACAGAAGTGGAAATCGGCATCACCTGGATCACCGAACGGCCACAGGCAGGCCGGGGCCCCGTCTCGTGGGCGCGCGGGCTTGAAGACCGGTCTGCGGTGGATCTTGGGAATCCGCGGCGGGAACAGCGCCGGCTTCGCCTTTCGAGGCCCTGAAGAACGGCGAATGGGCGAGGGTCTGGACGGCAGCTTGAGGCGATGCGCCTTGCCGATGACTGCGTTCTTCGTGACCCCCAGGATATTTCCGATGTGTGAGGTGCTGTGACCGGCTGTCCACAAACGCTTCAGGTCTGCAATCCGTTCATCCGTCCAGGTCATGTTCGTGCCCTTGTGTTTTTCCATGATGGGGCCGCGATGGGGCCGGCTTCGGAGACGCCCAGGGTCTCCAACCGGCTCCTCGCCAGCCAAAATCGATCGCTCAGCTTTTGTTAATTCCGGTTAACAAAGCGTTAACGCTTCAGGTTTGGTCGCTTTCGGGGGTAACGCGCACTCTCTGGCGCACGACGCTAAAGAGTCCGCTTATAGCCAACAGCGGACATAAAGCAGCCTTAGATTCTAAGCAGATAGCCTTGCTTGGAACCCGACGCGAAAGGTTATTTGATGAACTCGCGAATGCTTTGAATAAGCCTGGGAAACTCGGGCTCGTTCTCGAAAATCATGTGGTTCTTGCTTTTCAGCATGATGAATTGCGCGCCCGAAATTCGCGACGCCAGGAATTTACCTTCTGAAATCGGCGCGATGGAGTCGTCACTACAATGAATAACGAGCGTAGGCACCTTCACGTCATCGAGAAGGTCGGAGACATCCATCTCATCAAACATCTCGCGAAAGCGCGCCATGTTGTCGGCGGGCCCACAGGTTTTTTGAAAATCATTGAACCAGGCGGCCTCTTCCGGGCTTGCATCCGGCATGAAAAGCGACGTGATGGTTTGTCGAAACGCGGGATTGTCGGCGCCCCAGCCTTGACGAATCAAGGTCACCAAGGCCTCACTCTCCGCGGTGGCTTCCGGGTTTCCGCGTCGCCGCCGACCGCGGGCGTAGCCACCGTACAAGATCAAGTGAGAGACCTTTTCAGGCCGCCGCATCAAGTAGGCGATAGAGACTGACGCGGCTTGGGATGCACCGAAAATTGCAACCTTCTCGTAATCATAGCAGTCGATCACGCTTTCCAAGTCATCGACCATCTTTTCAAAAGTAAGCTCGACACCGTCCCAATCGGACATGCCGTTGCCGCGTTGATCATACCGAATGAGGGTGAAACTCTTCGACAATTGAGTGAGATAATGGCGCATGACTGGGCTTTGCCAATCCTTCTCCAGGTGGGTCATCCAGCTTCCCGCAAACACCAAGGGGTATCCCTTTCCGACATCTGCATGAGCAATGCTGACCCCGTCCCCCGACCGGCAATAACGAACATGGCTTTGATCGGCCAGTTCAAGCTCATCTTTGCGTTTCGGCCCGCCGTGGGTCTCTTGGGACACCAAGAAGGCACGAATCGACTTTGATAAATTCTTGAGGCGTTGCGGGCCCAGGTCCTCGAACAGGAGGTCGGAGCTGGATCCGATGGCATCCCTAACGATTTCCGACACGCAGATGCCCCCGGGGGGCGCAATCGTTTCCAAGCGCGCGGCAACATTGACGCCATCTCCCAACAGATCGCCGTCCTCCTCCACGACGTCGCCGAGGTTAATACCGACGCGGAAGGCAATGCGATGATCCTCCGGGATCTCAGAGTTTATTTCGGCCATGCCGCGTTGGATATCGACGGCACAGCGCAAAGCGTCGACCACGCTTGGAAATTCCATCAGTATGCTGTCGCCGGCGGTGTTTGCGATACGGCCGCGGTATTCAACGATCTTGGGATCGATGAGGTCGGCCCGATACGCACGCAATGCGGAAAGCGTTCCCTCCTCGTCGGCCGCAATGAGCCGGCTATAGCCAACCACGTCGGTAGCGACGATTGTCGTTAGCCTGCGGGTCGGTTTCCCTTCCACCATTCGCCTTCCTCCAATGCGACGCAGGCAAGAGTTTAACGTGGCGACAACAGACGCTCCACTGATCTGTGGAATGTCTCCGCTGGGTCAAGAAGCGGACGTAAACCCAAACACTCGATTGAGTCCGCTTTAGGGGGCAAAGCGGACATTGGCAAACGGGCGACGGCAAGGCGCTCGTCCCCGCGCTTCCCATTCAACCAATCATGACCGGAATTTCGTACCGCTTCGCATTGCCGGAGCGCTGAACTGGAATGAGAGGGCGTGGGGAACCGGCCTTCGCGCGGTCACATGAATGAGACTCCGTTTCATGATTCACACCAAGGCCTTTTTTCAACAGCAGTTCCGACCAGTGGCGGGCCGGGTTGCGGACGCGGGCGTCACCGCCAATCAAGTGACGATCACGGCTGGCCTCCTGTCCTGCGCCGCGGGCGCCGCGATCATCGCGGCACCGGGCGCCCAATGGCCGCTGCTGCTCGTGCCCCTCGTCCTGTTGGTCCGCCTTCCCTGTAATCACATTGATGGCATTCTGGCGCGCGAGCACGGCATGGCAACGCCGCTGGGCGCGATCCTCAATGATCTGCTCGATGTTATTTCCGATGTCATGCTCTACCTGCCGCTGGCCCTGGTGCCCGGGGTCACGCCGCAACTACTGATACCAGCCGTGGTTCTGGGCGTGCTGTCGGAAATGGCGGGCGTGCTAGGGCAGGCCAACGGGGCAGAGCGGCGCCATGACGGTCCGCTTTGGAAATTTCCACGCGGTGTCGCATATGGCGCCATCGCCCTCGCCCTGGGCTTGGGCGCGGCGCCGGGCCTCTGGCTCGACGCGCTCTTTGTGACCTTGCTGTTCCTGTCGGCGCTCACCATCGCCAACCGTGTGCAGGGCGCTCTGGGCCAGCTGGAGTGACAGATGTTCACCTCAGCCCCGCCCAATGTGCAGGCTGCGCTGCTCGGCATCGTCGGGCTGCTGGCAGTCTGCACGGCGGCCATCATACTGATGAACCGCCTGCTACCGGGATCGCAGTGGACAGAGATCAATCGGCGGTGCCGCACTTGGTGGGTCATGGTCGGGACGTTCAGTGCCGCCATGGCGTTCGGCCGGAGCGTTTCGTTGGCCTTCTTCGCGCTCATCAGCTTTGCAGCGCTCCGGGAGTTCCTCAGGCTCACTGCGGCGCGTCCCATCGACCGGCCGATCCTGCTGCTCGCTTATGGCACGATCCCGATCCAGTACGCCTGCATTTTGACCGGGCGCCTCGACCTTTTCATGCTTTCCGTACCGCTCACCGGCCTCCTTTTGCTGTCTCCCGGGCTGGTGTTCGCCGGA
>JAPULJ010000592.1 GCA_027295145.1 Alphaproteobacteria bacterium
TCGATGGAGAACTTGTTGAGATAGTTGATCTCCAGTTTCTCGTTGTCGCACATCATCACCCCGATCGGCATGCCCTCGACCATCTGGGTCAGCTGGGTGGCCTGGGCGTAGGCCTCGGCCTTTTCCTCGGCGGCCTTGCGCTCGGCCTCGGCCTTCTCCGTGGCGATCCGTTCGCGCTCCTCGGAAGCCGTGCGCTCGGCTTCGGCCTTCTCGGTGGCGATCCGCTCGCGCTCCTCGGATGCCGTACGCTCGGCCTCGGCCTTCTCGGTGGCGATCCGTTCGCGCTCCTCGGATGCCGTGCGCTCAACTTCGGCCTTCTCCTCGGCAGCGCGTTCGCGCTCCTCGGAAGCTGTGCGCTCGGCCTGCGCCTTCTCCTCGGCGGCGTGTTTGTCCGCCTCGGCCTTCTCGGTCGTCATGCGCTGCTGTTCCTCGGTCAGTTCCTTGTTGCGGATCGCGCTCTCGCGGAAAATCTGAACCGCTTCGGCCATTTCACCGATTTCGTCCCGGTTCCGGGGCTTGGGGATCTCGATCGAGGTATCGCCTCCGGCGAGCGTGCGCATGGCCCCGTTGAGGGCGATGATGGGACGCACGATGCCGCGGGCAATCCAAATCGCCACGGCGCCGACGACGACCAGTAAGATAAGGGTGATCAGCAGGAGAAGGTTGCGCAGATCGACTACCGGCGCCAGTACCTCGTCCATGTCGATTTCCGCGAGCAGTACCCAGCGCGCGCCGTGGAATTCGAGCGGCGTATAGGCCGACATTGACCCAACCCCTCGATAATTCGGGCCCATGACGATCCCGGTCTTGCCCGCCAGCCCCAGCTTTACCCCCTTGGTTGCGACTTTGCGCTTGAGGATGGTCGACTCCTTGGAGAAGCGCGAATCGCTGCGCATCAGGAAGTCCTTACCGATCAGGTAGGTCTCGCCGGACTTGCCCATGCCGGCCTTGGCCTGCATGACGGCGTTGATGCGGCCGATCGGCATCTGGAAGGCGAGGACGCCGATGAATTTGCCGGCGGCGTCGAACACCGGCGAGGCAATGAAGCTGGCCGGCGCGCCGGCGCTGGGCGCGTAGGGCTTGAAGTCGAAAAAGGCCACGTTCCCCGGCTTCGCATTGGCGGCGGCGGCGCGGAATACGTTGCCGAGGTCGGTGGTCTTATACTTGCCTGTATTCAGATTGGTGGCGTAGTCGAGCTCTTTGAACACGGTGTAGACGAGGTTGCCCTTAGTATCGAACAGGAAGACGTCGTAGTAGCCGCGCTGGCGCAGGAAGGTTCGAAACCACGGATGGTACTGTCCGTGGATCTTGGAATAGGTTGAATCGTCCTTGGCCTTGTCGAGGTTTTCCTTCTTGCCCGTGGGATGGGGGTTGTCTTCGATGTAGAGCCGCTGCAGGGTCGTCGTCTGGTTCTCCCCGAGTTCCTGCCAGGCCGCGGAAAATGCCAACAGGGCTTTGCGGACAGCAGGATTAGTCGACTGGAAGGCGAGGTCCTGACCGATCGTTTTAAGGTAGTCGGCCATGGCCGTCTTGCGGGCCTCGCGCACGGCGACCAATTTGCTCTGCGCCGCCTCATGGAGCTTACTCGACGATGTCGTGTAAGCGATGATTCCAAGTGCCACGGCCAGCACCAGGCTGGAAATGACCGCAAGGGAGGGTATCTTTCGTGCCACCGTCATGCGGAATTTGAAGCCGGTCCGCTTAGTTGCTACCCCCCCCATCGGATGCATGGGCATTGTCTTGGGAAATCTCGGCGCGTGTCATTGTCATTTGAACTCCGTGATTGCTAGTTGTCCCCGCGTAACACCTGCGCGGCACCCTTTGTTCGCGCCGGCGCCGTTGCCTTGTTTGCTAGTTCCAACGGCACCATGCCACTACAGACGGTCGCTCTTATGGGTTTGATCTCGTAACCCTTGGTTTGCCAAGACTGAGGCATCGCCAAGGCTCAACCGCCAATCGCGATGCTGTTATGCAGTTTGGCCGCAAACCCATCCCTCCTTCGAAACCGTTTCCGGCAAAGGCGGGCTCACCGGCGGCGCGACGCTGCAGAACCGCTGCACAAGAGGAAATATTCAATGTAGATTCAGAGTGATTCTAGGGTCACCAATAATTGATATGTGGCGAAAAACTACCGTTAAACTTTTAAAATTGTGTAAAAATCGTAATACTAGAATTTGGTTACACAACGGCAATCATTTTATGCAATTAAAACTAGTAATTGACGAAAGTAATGCTAGTGATTGGTAAATGAATCTTCGATTTCATGCTTCCCAAACCGTTTACCTCAGGCAGAGAGGCCAATGGTAGGTTTTGGAATGTAGGAATTTGTCTATCTGGCCGCGGACGATGTCTATGACTGCCCTGCCGACGAGCACTTGGTTTATCTCTTCAAAAATCAGGAAAACGGACTGACGTTGCGCCGCTATTGGATCCCCGCCTGCCAGGATTTCGCCGTCAGGCATTGCTGCATGTGTTGTGGCGCTGTTGTCAGGTTAAAGCGAACGGGCCTTCAAAAAACCGTGGAGCCCGCGAACTCAGGCCACAAGTTGACGCCACTCGCAATCCCGCTCGCACCGGGGCCGCGGTTAATGCACGCAGACAGCCGCGTTTGATACCGGAAATTCGAATTCCGCGAGGGATTTCTGCTACTTCGAAAATTTGCTGGCGGTGCAGGCAGTCCGGAGCGAACCCGTCTCCGCTAGAATTCCCTGTTTAACAGGGAATTAACAGGGAATTCTTGCAAAAATGGGTAAAATTGCACCATCGGTGCACCGATAACCAACTGATATTGCGTGGTAATATAAACAAATTCCCTAAGCGACGGAACAGGGAATTGTTTCGGCCGAACAGGGAATTGTTTCGGCCGAACAGGGAAATGTATCTGCGGATCAGGGGATGTCTCAACAGCCTTGCTACCGGTTCAAATCGGGCACACTGTGCCGGCCGAGTTGAGTTGCTTTGCTGGTGCCACCACACCTGATACAGATCGACGCGACGAAACAGGCTGATGTTTGGGGGACTCTCCCGAATGGAAGAGACAAAGATCGACCATGCAGCCATGGGGCGCTTGGCTAATGCTTTGGTTTTCATCTGTGGGCCGGATCATTTGACCACGATTGCCCTCAAGGCGGCCGCCGAGAGTGGTTCCGAAAAAGACATCAAGAAAGCCCGTACGCTGTTTCTTAGATTGAAGCCGGGAGACCGCCGGGCCGCATTGACCATGCTCGCCGATTGATCAGCGCGGCGTTGTCACATTAACGCTCTGATAGCTGACCGTTAACACGGTCGCAGGCACTGTCAGATTAAAAATCTAGCCATATTTCGATCGCCGAACGGTTGTAGGAAATCGTAAGTTTTCTCGACCTTTAACGAACAGGCTAAAAACGCAATTGCAACCTGATTTGCGTTAGTCTGACAATGCCGTGAGACGACTTCGACGGCAGCGTCCTCGACCAAGCTCACGATGGCACTTGGATGAAATGGTCGTACTCATCGGCGGCAAGCGACAGTATCTGTGGCGTGCAGTCGATGATGAAGGCGAAGTTCTCGACGTTCTGGTGCAGCGGAGGCGAAACAAGGCGGCGGCCAGGAAGCTCATGCGCAGGCTGCTCAAGAAACTAGGCTTCGCGCCGACCGTCGT
>JAPULJ010000593.1 GCA_027295145.1 Alphaproteobacteria bacterium
GTCCGCATTTGGGCCGACCACCCCGAAGCGCAAATCTCCGGCCTAGTCGAGAGTTTGACCGCGGAGTTCGGACGGGTGCCGAGCTGCGATGAATGCCGAGAGGCCGCGGAGTTCGATCTCCCCACGGGTCTGCTCGACGTGCGGCTGCACGACCTGCGGCACTCCTACGCAGCCATGGGCGCGGGCCTGGGCGAGAGCCTGCACATGATCGGCAGCCTGCTCGGGCATAGCCTGCCCAGCACCACCCAGCGCTACGCGCATCTTTCCGAGGATCCCCGCCGGGCCGCGGCGGATCGGATATCGGGGCACCTGGCCGCCGCGATGGCGGGCAAGTCGGGTGAGGTCGTGCCGCTGCGCTTGCGAGCGGATCGCATCGAAAACCCGAAAACGGCATAACACTGACTAAGACCATAGGGGGAAATCGCCGTCCGCACTGTCCGACATGTCCGAAACTATGTGATTCCAAATACTTGATGCCGGACAGGTGCGTCCGATCGCTGTCCGCCTGCCGTCCGCCCAGGGGAGCCTACGGCTCGGCATGACCTTGCCGCTAACCACGTCGGTCATGGGCGCGAGGGATAGACGATGTACGGCACCGCCACCGGGCTCAGGGAGCCCTCGGGGTGCCATGACTGATTAGAAGGGTCCAAACCTCGGAGACACCGAGACGGTGCTACTCGGGCTTTAAAAGGCTTCCTGACTAAAACCCTCGGTCGCGCCCCACGGGCGCGGCTTTTTGATGCCCGCGACGACGGCCGAAGCCCTCCTCGCTTCCTCCCAGGGTACAGGCGCGCCGGCGCGGTCATACCCCTGACGGAGCATAAGGGTATGATCGCGCCGTCTTTCGCCTGTTCTGTTCTGGTTTCGCGAGGGAGGCACAGGCCGACACCCTCAAGGTCGAATTATAAACCGTAATCACTCAACCAACATGAGCGACATACATAAAGCAGGGTACCTAAATGATTTTCGCCAACAGCTCCTCGAATGCGACGCCGGTCCGGACATTTGCCGGAGTATTAGCGAAGTTAAAGTTCGCCGATTATTATGGAGAATGGAGCGAAGACTTTGCCAACGGCGACATCTCGCGGGTCAACGCACTGATGGTCACAATACTGGATGACTTGGAGCACATCGTCGCTTCGGGCGGGTAGGCGCCCGGCGCCCGCGCTGAAACTCGGTGGCCACATGTGTCCACTGTCTTTTTGTGGTGCCATATCAGATTCTCACTCCGCGTTATCGCGGGGTGAGAATTCCAGCGGAACCCTCCCGGACCGCGCCGGGCGCTGGCGGAGAAAACCCTTGACGTGATTTCAATGGTCGTCCAAATTGACTCCTGAAATCACCTCAGGAGTAAGACCCATGGCCGCCAAGTTAAGCGCCATTTGCCAGATCACCGGTTGGTCAAAGCAGCGGATCGAAAAATGGATTTCCGACGGCTACTTCCGTCAGATCGATCGAGAGACCGAGCAGCCGATCGAGGACCCCGAGCCCGGGCGCGCGCGGAAGTGGTCGCTGCACGATCTCATGCGGCTCATGTGCGCCATGCGCCTACGGGAGATGGGTTGCGAGACCGACTCGCTTCTCGCGATCGGAGCCCTGCACGGGTTCAAGCACGAGACCGCGTATCTGGTGGTTGTGCCCCACGACCGAGACTTCGTTCGGACCGAGCCGACCGTCGATCTCGGTGATGCCCATCCCACATGGAAAGAATTTGGGCGCCGGCAGGGCACCGCCAAACGGCATCAAGCTTGGTGCGTCAAAGGCGGAGAGATCGCCAGGCACACGCACGGCCAGGGCGTGATCGGAGTCCACGTCCTGAACCTGGCTGAAATCGAAGCCGAAGCCGAACGGCTCCTGAAGCGGGCCGAGCGGCTGGGTAGCCGATAATGCCCGTCACGCCGCGCCAGCCACGCCCCGGGGCACACCAAGGTTCTCTCGATATCGCGCGAGTCGGTCAGCATCGTCATTAGAAAGTAAGAGAACCACGGCCGCACCTTTTTGAAGTCGGAAAACATGACCGAGCCGATCACGCTTTACGACATGGATGAGTCCGCCAAGCAACTGCGGGTGTGTCGGCGCGTGTTCCAGGACTTGATCAAGCTTTACCCGTTTTACCGTGTCATCGGCCGCAAGAAGCTGTTCACGGCCGAGGACCTGAATGAAATCATTCGGAGGCTGCCATGCCCCTACGCATCAAAACGAGAAAAGGAAGCCCAAACCTCTGGCTCCGCGGGTCCATCCGAGGCATCTCTATATACGAGAGTCTCAAGACTGATGACGCCGAAGCCGCAGAAGAAATCCGGATCCGGCGCGAGGCCCAATTGCTCCAAAATAGTATCCATGGAACAGGCGCGACGGCGACGTGGCTAGAAGCGGTGGCGCTATACCTAGAAGGCGGCGGCGAACGGCGCTACTTGCAGCCCCTCATCGACCGCTTCGGCACGACGCCACTGTCTCGCATCGACCAGGGCGCAATCGATCGGGCGGCGCGCGAGCTGAAACCCGCTGCGTCGGCCGCGACCCGCGCCCGACAGGTCTATATGCCGATCGGCGCCGTCCTGCATTACGCGGCCAAGCGTGGCCTGTGCGAGTACCGCAAGATCGAGCGGCCTAGGCAACCGAAGGGACGAATGCGCTGGCTGCGGCCGGACGAAGCCGAGCGCCTGATCGAGGCCTGCGCGCCGCACCTCAGACCGCTGGTCATCTTGCTATTCGGCACCGGCGCGCGCCTCTCCGAAGCGCTCTACCTCGATTGGAAACACGTCGATCTCGCGGCGCGCCGAGTCCGCTTCATGGAGTGCAAGAACGGCGAGCCGCGCGGCGTGCCGTTGAACGAGCGCGTCGTCATCGAACTCGCCAACCTGGATCACCGCGACGGCGCCGTGTTCCGGCGTCCGGACGGCGCGCCCTACGCCCGGCGCGCCGGGGTTAGCGGTCAAATCAAGACCGCATTCAAAGGCGCCTGCCGGCGCGCCGGGATCGCCGACTTCACGCCGCACGATTGCCGCCACACTTGGGCGAGTTGGTTCTATGCCGAAACGCGGGACATTCGCGCGCTCATGGAGCTGGGCGGCTGGAAATCCATGAAGATGGTCGAGCGGTACACGCATCTGAACCCGGACCATTTGGCCGCTGCTATCGATCGCCTGCCATGGGCAAAAGACGTACAGAGGCAATCGCAGAGTGCTTAAATCATGTGTAATATCAATCCGTTAAGCGGCGCTCCCGGCAACCTTGCCAAGGTTGGGGTCGTGAGTTCAAATCTCATCGCCCGCTCCATTTTTTTGAAATGTCGATGCCGGCGGCCCCTCGCGGCCGTCGTTTATTGTGCGGGGTCGTCGTCCGATCGGCGGCCGCCTCAACGCCCAACCCCCTTTACTCCTGCGACGGGGTCATGTTGTAGACGAAGAAGGCCTCGTCTTCGCCGACGTTCTCGAGGCGGTAGCGCCAGCCCGGCGCGAGATAGACCGAATCCAGGGGGCCGAACGCGATCTCGCCCTGGTCCCAGGTCAGCTTCAGCCGGCCGCGGATGCAGAAGTAGGTCTCCTCGACCGGGCCGTACCAGTGGTCGCCGGCGCCCACGTCGGGCTCGGCGGCCGAGGACCACAGGTTGGTCGCCTCGCCCGGGTCCATGACGCAGACCCCTTGGGTCAGCTCCGAGCCGTGGCGGGCGCGCGTGATCAGGCGCTTGATGCGCACCCTGGTGACCGCGTCCTCCGCC
>JAPULJ010000594.1 GCA_027295145.1 Alphaproteobacteria bacterium
CCATGACCCAATCCAAACCGGCACGGAACAGCGCCGCGGCGCGGCCCTCTGGCCGGGCCCCCGAAGCACTGCGCAAGGTCACGCTGGAGCCTGGCTGGGCGCGCCACGCCGAAGGTTCGTGCCTGATCGGTTTTGGCGATACCAAGGTTCTGTGCACGGCCAGTGTCGAGGAGCGGGTGCCCGGCTTCCTGCGCAACAGCGGGCGCGGCTGGGTCACCGCCGAGTATGGCATGCTGCCGCGCTCGACCCACACCCGCAGCGACCGCGAGGCGGCACGGGGCAAGCAATCCGGCCGCACCCTGGAAATCCAGCGCCTGATCGGGCGAAGCCTGCGCGCCGTGACCGACCTCGAAGGCTTCGGCGAGCGCTCGATCAAGATCGACTGCGATGTCCTGCAGGCCGACGGCGGAACCCGCACGGCGGCGATCACCGGCGCCTATGTCGCCCTGCAATTTGCCTTCCGCCACCTCATCGAAAAAGGCGAAATAGAAACAGCTCCGATCTCGACCGAAGTCGCGGCGGTCTCCTGCGGGCTCTATCGGGGCGTGCCGTTGCTCGACCTTGATTACGACGAGGATAGCGCGGCGGAAACCGACGCCAACTTCGTTCTCACCGGCGATGGCCGCATCATCGAGGTCCAGATGACGGCCGAACAGGAACCCTTTACCGAGGCCGAAATGACCCAGCTCCTCGGTCTTGCCAAGATGGGCATAAGCGAACTTGTGAGCTTGCAGCGCGAGGCGCTGGGTAGCTGAGCCAAAGCCGGGGTTGCGCGCGATCAACCATCCGGGCGGCACCCGCCGTCGCGGCGAGGCAAATTTCGATTTAGCTGCAACGAACCGGTAATTTCAATCGGCTATGCGAACGCTTGGCGTGGAGGGGCGGGAAACGCGGTTAGCTTGCCCAACGCTATGTGGGCCCCGACGATCCTTGAGCCGTCCGCCCGCGCCGGGTAATTCAAAGCGATGGCGCGAAAGTTCAAAAGCTCGAAACTCGTCATAGCCAGCCACAATCCGGGCAAGGTCCGCGAGATCGCCGATCTGCTGGCGGGCCATGCGGTTAAGATCGTCTCGGCCGGCGCACTCGGCCTGCCTGAGCCGGTCGAGGATGGGGAGAGTTTCGCCGAGAACGCCGAGATCAAGGCGCTTGCCGCGGCGCGTGCCACCGGTCTGCCCGCACTGGCCGACGATTCAGGCCTCTGCGTCGATGCGCTCGCCGGGGAGCCCGGCATCCATTCGGCGCGATGGGCCGGGGTGGAGAAGGATTTCGCCGCGGCGATGACGCGCATCGAGGCGGCACTCGAAAACGAAAACGACCGAAGCGCGCATTTTGTGTGCGTATTGGCGCTGGCCTGGCCCGATCTCCATGTCGAAAGCTTCGAGGGGCGGGCGGGCGGCACGCTAGTCTGGCCGCCGCGCGGCAGGCGCGGCTTCGGCTACGATCCGATATTTCTGCCGGCGGGTTATGAGATTACATTTGGCGAAATGGCGCCGGAAAATAAACACGCGATCAGCCACCGGGCGGACGCCTTTCGGCGGCTGATCGGAGCGTGCTTCCAAATCTAGGATTCTAAGAACTGAAGTTTGGCAATCCCACTGGCGCGGAATGTTCTACGTTGCCGCCGTGCCCGGAGTGACCGCGCGCGGCCATCCGCTGCTGGGCGTGGCGAAAGCAGCGCTCTGCGTAGGCCGCCCGCTGGGAGCCTGGCGGATGCACCCGGTCGCCGCTGCCAAAGCGGGAGAGATCCTTCTGAATCCAGCGCAATCCCCGCCAGTTGAGCAGGCCGCGCCGCGCCATATAGCGGATCGCCCAGCAATCGGCGTCGCTCTCGCGGCTTACCGGTCGGTTGCCGCTGGAGTGGCCGAGCACATGGTGGGCGCATTCGTGATAGTAGATATAAACCCGGGTAATGAGGTGAAACTGGTTCATCGCAGATTTGTTGTAGGCGATGATCGGTCGGCCATCGCGCGCGCGACCGGCGATTGCGACCTGCGATGGTTTGACCTTTTGACTGGCGAAGACCACGACCGGACGACCCTGTGGATCGAAGCAGCGGTCAAAGGAACCTGCGGCCGATGCGGCCTGTGGCATCATCGAGATGGCAAGGGTCCCGGCAATGGTGATAGCGGCGAGTGTCCGATCGAGCATGATAGGGTTCCTCTCCGGTTGATCGTGGTCCTCTATTGTCACCCTAGCCGGCCCATGAACGGCCTGCAGTGACAGCGGTCACATGGCGATATATTGAGGAATTCGCGTGCGGGGCGGATGAATGAAACCGAAAACCACTGATTTGCGACAGCAAATGCGGCCCCCTTCGCGCCAGGAGACGTCCGAACCTGGCTTCGGGGTCTATTTCCATTGGCCCTTCTGCTTGTCCAAATGCCCCTATTGCGATTTCAACAGCCATGTCCGCGAAGGGATCGACGAGACCCGCTGGACCCGCGCTCTGCTGTCCGAGCTCGAACACACTGGCGAGGCAACCCCGGGGCGCACGGTGACCTCCATTTTCTTCGGCGGCGGCACGCCCTCGCTGATGCCGCCCGAGACAGTGGCGGCGTTGATCGCCCGGGTGCGGGCGCTGTGGCGTTGCGACGACAACCTCGAAATCACTCTCGAAGCCAACCCCGGCGCGGCTGAAACAGATCGTTTCGCCGGTTTCGCCGCGGCCGGCGTCAACCGTTTGTCGGTCGGCGTGCAATCGCTCGACAACGAGGCCTTGCGGTTCTTAGGCAGGGGTCACGACCGGACCGCGGCGATCGCCGCCGTCGAGCGCGCGCGCGAACTGTTCGAGCGCTACACCATCGATTTGATCTACGCCCGGCCGGGGCAGAGCCTCGAAGGATTGCGCGCTGAACTCGGTGAGGCGCTGGCCCTAACGGGAGGCCATCTCTCGCTTTACTAACTCACCATCGAGCCGGGCACGGCGTTCCATACCGCACATCGGCTTGGTGAGCTGGTATTGCCAGACGAAGAGCACGCGGCCCGTCTCTACGAGAGCGCCAATGAAATACTAGCCAACGCCGGGCTCCACGCCTACGAGATTTCCAACTACGCCGGGCCAGGCCAAGAATGCCGGCACAACCTTACCTATTGGCGCTATGGCGAGTATGTCGGGATCGGTCCTGGCGCCCACGGGCGCGTCGTCCAAAGCGACGGTTCCAAAAGCGCCACAAGGCAAGTTCGCCTGCCCGAAGCCTGGCTTCGCGAGGTCGAGTGCAACGGCCATGCAGGCGAGGAGCCGGAGGCGTTATCACGGCGCGCTCGGCTGGAGGAGCTGCTTATGATGGGGCTGCGGCTGGCCGAGGGCGTGCCGTGCGCGCGGATCATCGAGGAAACCGGCTGTACATTTGAAGAGGCGCTCGATCCCGGTGCGCTGGAGCCGCTTATCGAAGCCGAATTGCTTTGTCTCGACGATACGGTATTGCGCGCGACCGAGGCCGGACGTCTGCGTCTCGATGCTGTTCTGGGGGCCCTGCTCGCGTGAATTATTCGCTCGCCACGACGAAGGTCGAAGGCGCGTTGCCGATCATCCGGAACTCACCTTCGGCGACTTCGAGCACGGCGAGGCCGCGCTCCGAAAGGCCATCCTCGCGAAAGCGGAAGATCCCGTCTATACCGACAAAGCCGTTGGCCGCGGTCAGCGCTTCGAAGCCGAAATTGGCGCCGCCTTCGGCACGCGCGAGGACCGCCGCCAAGGCGACCGCATCGTAAGCAAGCGTGGCGATGCGCGGCGGCGGCATCTTGAATTGCGAATCGAATTTTTCCTCGAACTTGGCCCGCGCGCCCGGCGGCGGGGCGACGAACCAGGCGCCCTTGAGATTTGGTTCGGCGGAAACAATCCGGTCGTCCCACTGGCCGGTGCCGAGATACTGAACCTTGTCGGGATCGACGTCGTAAAAGGCCAGCAGGCTGGCCGCCAGCAACAGGCGCGCGCCGCCGTCGGCGATGATCACCGCGTCCCAGGTCGGCGGTTTGACCCTGATCGTGCGCTTGGCTTTGGCGCGGGCACGCCGGGCGGCGGCGTCGGTGCGGCCGCGGGTTTTGGCGATGGCGCGATTGAGCTTGCCAGCGCGGATATTGTACTCGGTGAAGATGCGCAGCGTTTTGCCCATCTCGGCCGATTCCGAGGGGTAGAGCACCGAGCCCGCGACGGCTACATTGTTTGTCTTAGCGGCTTCCTTGAAGGCCTCAAGCACGGCTTCGCCGTAAGGGCCCTCGGGCGCCAAAAGGGCGATACGGGTTAGTTTCTGGGCCACCGCGTAGGCGACGATGCGATCGATTTGCGGCTTTACGTGAAAGCCCAACAGGAAAACACCGTCCCCGGCGACCGACGCATCTGTCGAGAAGGCGACGATGTTGATGCCCGTACCTTCGAGCTCGGCCTTGACCGCTTTCACCGAGCCCGACAGGAGCGGGCCGAGGACGAGATGCGCTCCGGAAACCCTGACTTTTTTCGCGGCCTGGGTTGCGCCTTCGGGAGTGCCGCTGGTATCGATCGGGGTCAATACGAAGCCCTTGCCGGCGATCTCGAACAGAGCCAACTCGGCGGCCTGGCGCATTGCCGTGCCGAGTTTTGCATACTTGCCGGTCATCGGCAGCAGCAAGGCCACCTTTGGGGTCTCGCCAGCAGGGACCTGTCCGGCGCTCGGCAGCTTTTTGCTGCTCGGCGCGCCGAGCGAACCTACTTGCGGCGAGCGTGGGCGCTCCGATATCCTACCGCTACCAGTGCAGGACGCCAGCAGTAGGACGATAATCGCGCCGAACAGCGCCATGAGAAAAAACCGGCCTCGCGCGGTCGGACTGCGATCGAACGAATATGGCAAGACCATCCTCCCAGATGACCCAATTTATTTTCGGCGAGACTATCCAGTCCGAAAAGGTAAGTAAACCGGACCCCGGGCTTTACATCGTCGCCACGCCGATCGGTAATCTGCGCGACGTGACCTTACGTGCGCTCGATATCCTGCGCGCCGCCGATGTGATCGCTTGCGAGGACACGCGCATTACCGGGCGGCTTCTGAAGGCATACGGCATAGAAGCGGCCAGCATCCCTTACCACGATCACAACGCGGCCCGCGCGCGGCCAGGGCTCATCAAGCGCCTCGAGCGCGGCGAAATTGTGGCCCTGGTCTCCGACGCCGGCACGCCGCTGGTCTCCGATCCCGGATTTAAACTGGTCGAGGCCTGCGCGAAAAGCGGGATCGCGGTCTATGCGGTGCCTGGCGCCTCGGCCCTGCTCGCGGGGCTGGGCGTTGCCGGCCTGCCAACCGACCGGTTCTACTTCGCCGGCTTCCTGCCGTCCAAGCAGGCCGCCCGGCGTAAGGCGCTTCGGGAGATTGCCGCGGTTCCGGGCACTCTGGTGATCTATGAATCGGCGCGGCGGTTGGCTGCCTCACTCGCAGACATGGCGGCGGTTCTGGGCGACAGGCGGGCCAGCGTCGCCCGCGAGCTGACCAAACGTTTCGAGGAGGTGGTGCGCGGCAGCCTTACCAAGCTCGCTACACGTTACGCCGAGTCCGGACCGCCGAAAGGCGAAATCGTCGTTATCGTCGCCCCGCCCGACCCGCCGGAAATCGGCGAGGAGATGATCGACCGCGCGCTTACCGCTGCGCTCGAACGCCAAAGCGTCAAGGATGCGGCCGGAGATGTCGCAGCAGCGCTGGGCCTGCCCCGGCGCCGGCTCTACGAGCGGGCACTGGCGCTGTCGGGCAAACGCGGGCCGGCAAAATGAAGCTCGACGCAGGCACCCGTCGCAAAGCGGTGCGCGCCGGACGCCGGGCCGAAGCCTTGTGCGCCTGGCACCTGCGGGTTCGGGGTTAT
Organism: Alphaproteobacteria bacterium; assembly: GCA_027295145.1. Taxonomy (GTDB): domain Bacteria; phylum Pseudomonadota; class Alphaproteobacteria; order JAPULJ01; family JAPULJ01; genus JAPULJ01. The sequence goes on from JAPULJ010000594.1 coordinate 5,821, forward strand.
CGGGTCTTGGCGCGCCGCTTGCGCACGGTGGTCGGCGAGATCGACATCCTCGCCCGGCGCGGAAACGTATTGGCGGTGATCGAAGTCAAGGCCCGGCCGACCATCGCCCAAGCCGCCGAATCGATTGGCGCGCACCAACGCAAACGCGTGATCCGCGCCGCCGAGGCGTTCCTCGCCCAGAACCCGGCCCTGGCCGCGCTAGATCTGCGTTTCGATGCAATGCTGGCGGCGCCGTGGCGATTGCCGGTTCACATCCGCGACGCCTGGCGCCCATGATGCAGCAAACTGAATACCGGTGAACGGAATTTGGCAAAGGGATCGCCAAGCCAGAAGCCGGGCACCGGCTTCTGGACAAGCGCGCCCTTCGACAAGTTCAGGAGCGCGCCCGAGCTAATGCGAGGCAGCCAAGGGTGCGGACGCACCCGCCCGGCGTTTGAGGGAACTACAACCGGGCACTCTTGTGACCGGTTGGTACAAACGGGTCCCAGGCTGGCTTATAGTTTCTGTGTGCCGTGAACGTTTGCCAATCAGGAGAATAACCCACGATGAGCCTTAAGGTCGCAATCCAGATGGACCCGATCGAGCATGTCGATATCGACGCCGATTCGACCTTCGCACTGGCGCTGGAGGCACAATCGCGCGGGCATTCGCTGCACTACTATTTGCCCCAGGCTTTGAGCTTCCACGACGGCGCGCTGACCGCCCGGGCCCGCACCCTCGAAGTGCGCCGCAAGAAGGGTGAGCACGCGCGCACCGGCGCGCTTGAAACCATCGACCTCGCGGAAATGGATGTGGTGCTGATGCGCCAGGATCCGCCCTTCGACATGGCCTACATCACGGCGACCCATCTGCTCGAACACATCCACCCCAAGACCCTCGTGGTCAACGATCCTGCCCATGTCCGCAATGCCCCGGAGAAGCTGTTTGTCACCCACTTCCCCGAACTCATGCCACCGACCCTGATCACCGCCGACGCGGTCGAAATCATGGCGTTCCGAGAAAAACACAAAGACATCATCCTCAAGCCCCTGTTCGGCAACGGCGGCGCCGGGGTCTTCCACCTCAATCCCGACGACGAAAATCTCACGGCGATGTTGGAGATGTTCGCCGAGCGCACCCGCGAGCCGATCATCGCCCAAGCCTACCTGCCCGAGATCCGGCAGGGCGACAAGCGCATCATCCTCGTCGATGGCATCGCTGCCGGCGCCGTCACGCGCATCCCCGTCGACGGCGAGGCCCGGGCCAACTTCCACGCCGGCGGACAGGCGGCAGTGGCCGAATTGACCGAACGCGAGGAGGAAATCTGCGCCGCCATCGGCCCGGCCCTGTCCGAGCGCGGCTTGATCTTCGTCGGCATCGACGTGATTGGCGACTACCTGACCGAGATCAACGTCACCTCGCCGACCGGCATCCAGGTAATCAAACGACTGTCGGGCACCAAGATCGAATCCGACATCTGGGACGCCATCGAAAAGCGCTTCGCGGCAACGCGTTAGGGGCACTGGAGCGTTTGTCTCCT
>JAPULJ010000595.1 GCA_027295145.1 Alphaproteobacteria bacterium
CTTCGAGCCCGACCTCCGGTTTCCCATCTCTTCCGCGCTTCGTGCCGGGCTGGGTAGTTTCACCAAGATGTTCTCCGACCGGTATGCGGCGGAAGGCATCCGTATGAACAATATACTTCCCGGATTTATTGACAGTTTGAATATACCTGATAAGTGGGCCGAGACGGTGCCAATGAAACGGATCGGCAGGGTATCGGAGATCGCCGACACCGCGGCATTTCTCCTGTCCGACGGAGCCGGGTATATCACGGGCCAGAATATCCGCGTCGACGGTGGACTAACGCGCCACGTCTGAGGTCGGGGACATCCGCGCATGGCGTCGAGCGCCGGCTGAGGCGTCCGGCCCCAGGGATCGCCTCCGCGTCGACGATCGTCAGCGGTGCCCGGGCCGGTAAAGGCGAAGACGGCCCGCGCGGCGCCCGCCGGCGCGCCACCAGGGCGACGTCGTCTTCTAGTGTCTCGGCCACAGAATTCTATGCTCGGCGAAGCGTGATCAAGACAGCTTCACCGCGCGTGTTGAACCGGACTGGCAATCCAGAAACCCCGATCCCGGTCGTGGTGTAGCCGGTCATCGAGCCGTGCCGCCAAAGGCCCGAGGCATAGCGGCGATGGCGGCTCAAGTGAGTGATGATCGGTAAGCCGCCGGGCAAACAGATTTGGCCCCCGTGGGTATGACCCGAGAGGTACAGGCTGAAGCCAGCCTCGGCTGCGACATCGGCCAACTCGGCGGAATGGATGAGGGCGATCTTGAAGCCCTTGGGCGCGCCGTCAAGCGCCGCCCGAGCCGCGTCAGTGTAGTAATAATGGACGTCATCGGTTCCCGTCACGTGGATCTGTCCCTGGCCCCTTTGGATGGTCCGGGTTTGATTGATCAGGACGTCAATTCCGAGGGCCTCAAAAGCCTCCACCATGTCGGCGCAGTCGTGGTTGCCAAGGATAGCGTAGACCCCATGCTGGGCCCGCAAGCGAGCAAGGAGTTTTTCGAACGCCGGCATGATGTGCTCGAAGGGACCCGAGACCCGCTTCCGGTAATCCCCGGTCAGCACGCAGAGATCCACCTCCTCACCGGCGATGAGGTCCAGCGCGGCGTTCAAGGGCTCGGGGAGGAAATCGACGTGTAGGTCGCTCAGCTGCAGGATTCGGAAGCCGTCGAATTCGGCAGGCAGGTTCGCGAACCCGAGCTCCATGCGTTTCAACTGGATATCGAGCGCGTTGCGGATGCCTCGCTCGTAGAGGCCGCAAAGCCGGAGACCCCAACCAAACACCCTCAACATTTGGTTAAAATCGAACCAGTGGCGGCGTGTCGTGACGGCGCTGGGCGTGTGCTTTTCTTCGGCCGCCTCCATGCCCAGGCGCTGCTGGCGCCAGGCCTCGCGGGCCGGGTCCCGCCGCGCGGCCGCTGTCGAGCCGGACGTCGCGTTAAGTAAATGGGCCGCGTCGTTCAACGAACTAGATCCCCAGGTTGGTACTCAGTCGTATAAGGCATTAGAGGGGGTTCCGAATTGGTTAACTAACTTCTCAAGCCGCCATTTACCTGCAGGATGCCCCACGCCGTGGGTGACGATCCAACAGCCTAACAGAGCAAAGGAGCTAAAAAATCCAGGGCCGAGCTAGCCCGAGGGGGTTCGATTATGGCTTTCTGCCCCGCGCTTCATCAAGAAAGTCAAATCGCAGATCGTAGACCGCGCACGAGCGCGTAAACTCACGAAAATTGACGGCAAGAATAGACCCAGGTTTTAGTTACTCTAAAGCCACCGAGGCGCCGTCATTCTGAGCACAAAAGCACCTTCGTTCTCACTTGCCAGGCTGTCTTCAACCGGTGGTGGGTGGTGTAGAACGGCATGTGCGCCTGTTAATACAGGAAAAATACAGGCGAGACCACCGGGCCCTACACCTATCGGCCGCGCGCAGGCACCCTTCTTATTCGACTTTTTTCCGAAAATCTTTCCGTAAAAGCCCACTTGATGACCACCCGGCCAGCTTTTTCCCAGATCCATAGCGTAGGCGGTTCGGATACGGCCCGGTCACCATCAGAGAGCGGTTTCCTTGCGGTGCCTGATCCAGAGCTGCTTGGTCTAGCTCCGTGCCTTCCGGCTATGCCGGGCCCGCCTAATTCCTCTATTTAATATCTTCAATCAACATTTAATCCACATATGTTTTGTCAAAGCAACAAATTAGAAGTTATTGCTTGACAAGAGCCCCACCTCCCGAATATGTTATTTTCAAGCAACAATTATGGCATAAAAATCGACTGAAAACAACATGCCACGTAAAAGCAAAATCACACAGGCTCCACCCGCCGCCGTAAAAGAAACGCTGGAACGGCTGGGCCGCCATATCCGCACCGCGCGGGTGCGCCGCAAGCTGCCGCAGGACAGGCTGGCCCGGCGTATCGGCGTCTCGCGTTTTGTTGTGGCCGATATCGAAAAAGGCAAGCCAAGCACCGGTATCGCCGCCTATCTCGGCGCGCTGTGGGCGCTTGGACTCCTCGAAGATATGCGGGCGGTGGCGGATCCGGACCGGGACGAGGAAGGAAAAACTCTGGAGCGCGCGCGCAGCCCGAAAACAGCAGGCCCGCCAAGGAAGTTAAGCGATGAATTCTGAGCGCGAATGCTATGTTTATATTGTTCCCCCCGGCGGCACAGAATTCGTGACCGCTGGACGCTTCCGACTGGACCAAGTCAGCCCCGGCTTTGTCGGCACGTTCGTCTATGGCCGTAACTACCGTGAGCGCAAGGATGCGGTCGAACTCGATCCAATCGAGCTACGCCTTTCAAGCCAGGTCTATGAGACAGCGCGCATGGGTGGCTTCTTCGGGGCGATTCGTGATTCCATGCCGGATTTCTGGGGACGGCGCGTCATCGAAAAACATGCCGGACTGACGCAGTTAGAGGAATTCGATTATCTAATGAAAGGCCCGGATGACCGGGCCGGGGCGCTGGGCTTTGGCCTGAATGTCGAACCGCCCGCTCCGCAGAAAAAATTCAACCGCACGCTAGACTTAGAGAAGCTCCAGCGCGCGGCGGACGCCGTCGTTGCGGATGACCCGGACCGCGCAAGCCATGAAACCGCACAGGCGCAGGAACTTTTACTTCTGGGCACTTCGATGGGCGGGGCGCGACCCAAGACGGTCGTGCAGGATGGCCATGATCTCTGGCTGGCAAAATTCAGCCGCAATGATGATCGCTGGAATCACCCGCGTGTCGAACATGGCATGCTGACACTGGCTCAAAGCTGCGGCCTAAAAACAGCAGACAGTCGTATCGACAGGATCGGCGACCGCGATGTCCTGCTGGTGCGCCGCTTTGATCGCGACTGGGTAGAGACAGGTTACCGGCGTCACCGTATGGTGAGCGCGCTCACGCTTCTGCAAGCCGGTGACAGCCCGGGTGAACGGCAGAACTGGTCTTATCTCCTGCTCGCCGATGAACTCCGC
>JAPULJ010000596.1 GCA_027295145.1 Alphaproteobacteria bacterium
AAGGTTCATCCAGCAGCAGCACCTTGGGACGTTTGATCAGCGCTCGCGCGAGCGCGACTCGCTGCCGCTGGCCACCCGACAGCTCGTCGGCGCGGCGCTCGCCGAAGCCCGGTAGCTTGACCATTTCGAGCACGTCGCCGACGCGCCGGTCGGTCTCGGCCTTGTTGAGCTTTTCCGCACGCAGACCGTAGGCGATGTTGCGCCGCACATTGAGGTGCGGGAAGATGGCGTAGTTTTGAAACACCATATTGGTTGGGCGTTTGTGCGGCGGCACCCCCGACATGGGCGCATTGTCGATATAGACCTCGCCGCCGGTCGGCGATTCGAAACCGGCGAGCATTCTGAGCAGCGTGGTCTTGCCACAGCCCGAAGCACCCAACAGGGAAAAGAACTCGCCACCGCTGATCGTGAGCTCGACGTGTTCGACGGCGACCACCGAGCCGAAGTGCTTGGACAGGTTGTCGAGGCGGATATAGGCGTCGTTGTCGCTCATCGATCAGAAACCTGTACCTGAGATTTCTTCAGTGCCGCGACGCCGGATCCACTGGGAGAAGAACACGACGAAGAAGGAAATTACGAGGATGCATGCACCGAGAGCGAGAACACTGGGTAGCTTTTGAGGGAAGCGCAGTTGGCCGTAGATGTAGATCGGCAGCGTGGGATCGGTGCCGGCGAGGAAGAATGCCATGATGAACTCGTCGAAGGAGATCGTGAAGCAGAGAAGCAGGCTCGCGAGCACACCCGGAAACACCATCGGAAAGGTCACCCGCCAGAACGTCCACCAGGCATTGTCCCCGAGGTCGGCGGCGGCCTCTTCCATCGACTTGTCGAAGCCCTCGAAACGGGCGATCAGGGTCGCCATGGCGAACGGCACGGTGATAAGGATATGGCCGAGAGTGACCGTGTAGAGGGACAGCGGAACGCCAAGCCGCGAAAGCAGGATCAGCAATGCGACGCCCAGAAGAATGCCGGGAATCACCAGCGGCAGCATGATCAGGAAAATGACCGGCTTCTGGCCCGGAATTCGGAAGCGGGTCACCGCCTTGGCGCCGAAAATACCCAGGATTGTGGCGATCACCGCGGTGGTGGCGCCGACCTTGATGCTGTTCATCAATGCGGCATGCATCGGCTCGTTGGTGAGCATTTGCCCGTACCAATTGGTCGTGAAACCTTTGAGCGGAAAGGTGATGAAGAGGGAGTCATTGAAAGAAAACAACGGCAGAAACAACACCGGAATATAGAGAAACGCGAGATAGAGGAGCGCGTAAATGCCCAACGGCCGGTTGGGGCGCTCCGTGTATGCCGCGTCCTTCATGCGATGCGCTCCGTCGCCTTGCGTGTCACCCACATGTAGACCAGTGAAACCACCGTGACAGTGATCATCATGATGACAGCCAGCGCCGCGCCCATCGGCCAGTTATTCACTTTGCCGAAATGGGCCTGAATCATATTCGCGATCATAATTCCGTCCGGTCCGCCGACCAGTGCCGGGGTTACGTAGTCGCCGACGGTCGGGATGAAAATCAGCAGCATGGCTACGATCACGCCGGGCAACGAGAGCGGTAGAGTCACGCGCAGAAAGCGTCCGACCGGGCCGTCTCCCAGATCCGCCGCGGCTTCGAGCAGCGAACGGTCGATCTTTTCCAGGGATACATAGATCGGGAGAATCGCGAAGGCCGCCCATGCGTGGGCCAGCGTTATCACGATCGCGGTGGGGCTGTAGAGCAGGAACTCGAGCGGCTGATCGATAAGGCCCAGATATTTGAGCCCCGAGTTGATGGCGCCGTTGTAGCCCAGGATGACCTTCCACGCAAAAACCCGCAGCAGATAGCTGGTCCAGAACGGCAAGGTCATCAAGATGATCCAGAGCAGCTTGCGCCGGTGTACGTGAAAGGCCACGTAGTACGCCATCGGATAGGAGATCAGCACGGTCACAATGGCACAGGTTCCGGAGATCACGAGCGAACGAATGAGCAAGGCCTCATAAACCGGGCTGTCGATGGCCTCATGATAGTTCGCAAGCGAAAAGGTCGTGTCGAATTCGAAAGCACGCTGCGTCCAGAAGCTCATCACCACCATGATGGCGAGCGGCACGCACATGCTGAATGCCATCACGATGAGCGTCGGCGAGAGGAGCGTATAGCCGCGCAGCGCCTCACTGCGCATGAACACGGCGCGCAGCCGCGGAAGCCAATTCACGCGCTGCTCGGCCACTGGGCCGGCTATCGCGGTGCTCTCACTCAAACGCCTGCGTCCTCCCTGCGGGCTGCGCCGGTTCGCTCACGCCCCTCAAACCCACCAATCGAATGTATCGCCAGCGCCGCCGCGAAGGCCTCGCGCGACCGCTTCGGCTGGCGCAGCGCCCCACTCGCCCCCTTGAAGAGGGTTTCTCGGCCCAGGAAAAGGTCGGAGCGGTGGCGCCGTCCCAGCCGGTCCAATGGCGGCGATTCGAGCTAGAATCCGGCCTTTATCTTTTCGAATTCATCGTTCATGGCCGTCTCGAACTCCTGAGTTTGTGGAACCTGGAACTTTCCGGCATCGAGCAAGTCGCTCGGATTCCGGCTCAAGCCCAGTTCCGCGAGACGTTCCTCCGAGATGGCCTCAAAGGCCTTTGCATTGGAGTGCCCGTAGCCTTGGTCGTCGATGAGCCAGATACCGGATTCGACGCTCAGCAACGAATTGATGACGTCGTACGCCTTGTCGGGATTGGGAGCATCCTTGAGCATCATGGCGCCGCAAACCCAGGTGAGAGCACCCTCCTTGGGGTTGGCATAGGTCACGGGGACGCCTTGCCCCTTGAGGATGACAGGCGAGCTATTCCACGTCATCGCGGCCACGAGCTCGCCGGACGCGAGCCCCTGCTCGAGGGTGGTTTCGTCGTCGGTGTACATCCGGATGAGCGGACGCTGCTCGCGCAGCACGGCCGCCACCTTCTTCATGCTCTCTTCGGTGGATATTTCGTTGAAGTCTACCCCCGCATAGATGGCCGCACACCACCAGGTATCCCCCGCCGAGGCGAACACCCCGATACGTCCCTTGTAGCGCTCGTCCCAGAGTATGCTCCAGGACTCCTCCTGGCCCTGAAGGTCGACCAGGTCGGTGCGATAGGTGATCGAGGTCGACCCCCAGTCCATGGGAGCGAAGTACGGCTTGCCGTCAACCACGGCGCCTTCGAGATTCCACAGTGCCGGGATCACGTCGGGCCAGTTCGAGAGCTTGTCGGTGTCGAGTGTCCGGAACAGCCCGGTCGCTATCCAGCGCGGGATGCCCGCATTGCA
>JAPULJ010000597.1 GCA_027295145.1 Alphaproteobacteria bacterium
CGCTCACTTGGTGCAGGGTGACGAACAGCACCTTGACCTTGATGCGCAGCTTGACGGTGGCGATGGTCAATGCGCCCTGGCGCGAGAGCGTGATTGTGTGGGTGCCGATTTCGCCGTAACGCGAATGGTTGATCTGATAAACATACGTACCGGCTGGAGTCTCGGCGCGTGCGGAAATCCCCCAGGCGAAGATGGCGCCGACAAGGGCCAGCGAAGCTAATTTATTCATCAGACGATCCTCTTCCTGTTATGGCCACTCGTTATGTTGGCTTGTCCCATGCTATCAGGCGCGGGCGGGACGGTCAGCACCCCTCGCCAATGGCAGGAAAACGAATGATCGACGACGAGAAGCCAGCCCATAGATCACCTAGCCCAACGCTTGCACGGGTGATCGACGCACGCATTGGCCGGCGGCCGTTTTTCGTCGGCTTGGCGGCAAGCGCGGCGGTGCTGGCCGGTGGCGCCTCGCGGCTCCTGGCGGCAGCTTCACGGTTGCGCTTCCCCGAAGTGACCCATCGTCGCCTCGCCCAGGGCATCGAAGTGGCCGAGGGCTACGAGGCAAAGACCCTGCTGCGCTGGGGCGATCCGGTATTGGCCGGGGCCGAGCCCTTCAAGCCAGGGAAATCGACCGCGGGGGCCCAGGCCAAACAGTTCGGCTACAATTGCGACTTTCTCACCTTCATGCCCCTGCCGCTCGGCGCATCGGACCCCAAACGGGGCCTGCTCTGCGTCAATCACGAATACACCAACGCCGAGCTGATGCTGCCCGGCATCGCCAGCCGCCACGCGGCGTGGGCGAACGCGAGCGCATCTCAAGTCGAACTGGAGATGGCGGCGCACGGCCATTCTGTGGTCGAAATCGAGAAGGTCGGAGCCAACTGGCACCCGGCGACCGACCGGGCCGGCAACCGCCGCATCACCGCCAACACGCCGATGCGCCTTTCGGGGCCGGCGGCCGGTCATGCGCGGCTGCGCACCAAAGCCTCGCCCGACGGGCGCACGGTCAAGGGCACGCTCAACAATTGTTCGGGCGGCGCGACCCCCTGGGGCACGGTGCTGATCGCCGAGGAGAATTTTCACTACTATTTCGGCGGCGAGCCAAAAAAGAGCTCGTTTTTTGATACCGAACGCCTGAATTTCAAACGCACCGGCATCCGCGGGCGGCCCTTTTATGGCTGGTACCGCCACGACAAACGCTTCGATGTCGAGCAAGAGCCGAACGAGATGAACCGCTTCGGCTGGATCGTCGAGTTGGACCCCTACGATCCGCGCTCGGTGCCGGTCAAGCGCACGGCCCTCGGCCGCTTCAAGCACGAGGGCGCAGCGGTCGTCCGAAATCCCGACGGACGTATCGTCGTCTATTCGGGCGATGATGAGAGCTTCGAGTATATCTACAAGTTCGTCTCCGAGCGCCGCGTCGATCCGGACAACCGCGCGGCCAACCGCGACCTGCTCGATAGCGGCACTCTCTATGCCGCACGCTTCGATGCCGATGGAACGGTGACCTGGTTGCCGCTGGTGTACGGACGAGGCCCATTGACGCGCGAAAACGGCTTCGCCAGCCAGGCCGATGTGCTGATCGAGACGCGGCGGGCTGCCGACCTGATGGGGGGCACAACAATGGACCGGCCCGAAGGGATCGCCGTCGATCCGGCGAACGGACTGGTTTACATAGCGCTGACCAAGAACACGGGCCGCGGCAAGCGCCGGCCGGTCAATGTCGCCAATCCCCGGGAGCGCAACCGCGCCGGCCATATCATCGAGATCGTGCCGCCGGCAGCCGACCACACGGCCGACAAAGCGCGGTGGGAATTTTTTCTCTTCGCCGGCGACCCCAAGAGCCCGGCGCATCGCCAGCGCGACGGTCTCAGCGTCTCCAAGAACGGCTGGCTGGTCAATCCCGACAATCTGAGCTTCGATCCGACCGGGCGCTTGTGGATCACCACCGACCAGGGGCCCGATCAGCCGCGCAGCCGGATCGCCGACGGGGTCTACGCAACGGAAGTCTTCGGGCCGGGCCGGGCGCTGACAAGGCTGTTCTTCACCGTTCCCGTTGGCGCTGAGCCGTGCAGCCCAATATTTACCCCCGACGCCAGGACCCTGTTCGTTGCCGTCCAACACCCGGGCGAGGGCTCGGGCTTCGATAAACCCTCGACCCGCTGGCCGGACTTCAAGAACGGCGTCCCGCCGCGCCCTTCGGTCGTCGCCATCACCAGAATAGATGGCGGCCCCATAGGAGGGTGATCGGGGGGTGAGGCTTGCGCCGCGCGCGCCGAAGCTCTAACCAATCTCCAATGATGGTGGCGGCAATCGGGCCCGAATGGTGACAGATTTCGATCTCGATAATTATCTGCAAGCCGAGTTCGTCGAGCACCACAAGGTCTTTCACGCGACCAGGGATGCCGTGCGAGAGGACTTCGCGGCGCTGTTGCGGGCTTGCGTCGATTCGGTTCGCGCCGGCGGCAAACTGATCTTCTTCGGCAATGGCGGCAGCGCGGCCGACGCCCAGCATCTGGCGACCGAACTGACCGTGCGATACCGCAAAGACCGCGCGCCGATCGCCGCGCTGGCGCTGACCACCGACAGCTCGGCGCTGACCGCCATCGGCAACGATCTCGGCTTCGAGCAGCTTTTCGCCCGCCAACTGCAGGCCGTTGGCCGACGGGGCGACATCGCCATCGCCATCAGCACCTCGGGCCGCAGCGCCAACATCATCGAGGCGCTTAAGGCGGCGCGCGCGATGGGGCTGGTGGCGGCCGGGCTCACGGGCGGCGAGGGCGGCGCCATGAAAAGCCTCGCCAAGCCCTTGCTGATTGTGCCCTCGACGACCACCGCGCGCATTCAGGAGATGCACATCATGCTTGGCCAAATGCTGTGCGGCGCGCTCGAAATCTCCCTCGGTCTCGCATGAAGGCCGAGCGATGACCGATCGATCTGATCTTGCCGGGCTTATCGAGCGGTTTGCGCAGGCGCGCGTGCTGGTGGTCGGCGACGTCATGCTCGACCGCTTCGTCTATGGCGAGGTCGAGCGCATTTCCCCCGAAGCGCCGGTACCTATCTTGCGGATCGAGCGCGGCGAGGCAATGCTCGGCGGCGCCGGCAATGTCGCGCGCAATCTCGCTTCCCTCGGCACCCAGACCCACTTTATCGCTGTTATCGGCGCCGACGAGCCGGGGCGGGAAGTGGCCGAACTGGCTGCCGAACTGCCGGGCGTGACGTGTTCCATCCTCACCGATCACGGCCGTACCACGGCGATCAAGACCCGCTATATCGCTGGCAGCCAACAGGTGCTGCGCGCCGACCGGGAAAGCGGGCCGCCGATTGCGGACAAGATCGAAAACGCGCTCGCCCGCAAAATGGAAGCAGCGGTGAAAAAAGCTTCGGCAGTCGTGCTTTCCGATTACGGCAAGGGCGCGCTGACCAAGCGGGTCGTAGGTGCCGCGATTGCCGCGGCCAAACACGCCGGTATTCCGGTGCTCGTCGATCCCAAGGGCGACGATTACCGCCGTTACCGGGGCGCGAGGCTTGTCAGTCCCAACCGCAGGGAACTGGCCGAGGCGAGCCACATGGCCGCTGGCGGCGAGGACGAGATTGTTGCCGCCGCGCGGCGCATCGCCAAGAGCTGCGGCATCGTCGGTGTCCTGGCCACCCGCGGCGCCGACGGCATGACCCTTGTCGATGGTCGCCGCAAGGCGCGGCATCTGGCAGCCGAAGCGCGCGAGGTGTTCGATGTTTCGGGCGCCGGCGACACGGTGATCGCCGTATTGGCGGCGGCAATGGCCAGCGGGGCCGAGCCGATCGACGCTGCGCGCCTGGCCAACGTCGCCGCCGGTATCGTCGTCGCCAAGGCCGGCACCGCCGTTGCCAACGCCGATGAGATTGTGAATGCCCTGCATCATCAGGATCTTATGGCCGGGGCCGACAAGCTCGCCGGGCTCGGAGAGTTGCGCCATCGTGTCTCGGGCTGGCGCAAGGCGAAGCTGAAAATCGGCTTCACCAACGGTTGCTTCGATCTGCTGCATCCGGGGCATGTTTCCCTGCTGGCCCAAGCGCGGGCGACCTGCGACAGGCTGATCGTCGGGCTCAATTCGGACGCCTCGGTGACCCGGCTCAAGGGCCAGGGCCGGCCGGTTCAATCTGAAGCGGCGCGCGCCGCCGTGCTCGGCTCGCTGGCCAGCGTCGATGCAGTAACGATCTTCGCCGACGATACGCCGCTGGGTTTGATCGAGGCGCTGCGCCCCGACGTGCTGGTCAAGGGCGCGGACTACTCGCTTTCGAAAATCGTCGGAGCCAAACTTGTGCAGTCTTACGGCGGCAAGATCTTCCTCGCCAAGCTCGCCCCCGGCCACAGCACCAGCGCCACGATCCGCAAGCTCGGCAAGTAGGCGGGTACGCTGGATTGATTCATTTTCCCTGGAGTCGCCAGGCAAGCACTCCTGAGCTTATCGAAGGGCGCGGCTTGCCGGATGCCGGACGCCGGCTTCCGGGTATGAGCCAAAGCGTCCCTGCACCGGCGTCACACTCGGTATTTCGAACGTATGGGAGAAATGACGGTTGATGTTGGGATCACCCCTCGTCGGTGATGGGGTTGGTGAGGGTGCCGATCTTGTCGATCTCGACTTCGATTGTGTCGCCTTGATTCATGAAAACCGGGGGCTTGCGTTTGAAGCCGACGCCCCCGGGTGTGCCGGTCGAGATAACATCGCCGGGGTGCAGCTCGGTGAAGCTTGAAATATAGTGGATCAGAAAGGGCACGGAGAAGATCAGCAAATCGGTGCCCGAGCGCTGCATCTCCTGGCCGTTGAGCCGGGTGACAAGCGTCATCGAGGTGGGATCGGGGATTTCGTCGGCGGTTACCATCCACGGACCAAAGCCGCCGGTGCCGGGAAAGTTTTTGCCCGGCAGGAACTGGTGGGTGTGGCGCTGCCAGTCGCGCACCGAGCCGTCGTTGTAGCAGGCGTAGCCGGCGACGTGGCCGAGGGAATCAGCTTCGGCGATATGCCGGCCGGCCTTACCGATGATCACCGCAAGCTCCCCCTCGTAGTCGAACGAAGTCGAGACTTTTGGACGGATCATGGCTTGCCCGTGGCCGACTTGCGTATCGGGGTAGCGGCTGAAAAGCACCGGGTAATCGCTGTCGCTGCGCCCGGTTTCGGCGATATGGTCTTTGTAGTTGAGGCCGACGCAGAGGATTTTGTCCGGGTCGGGGATGACTGGCAGAAATTCAACGTCGTCGAAACCGGTATCGGGCTTGGCGCCGTCGGCGGCCTTGCTCGCCTCTTCAAGCCCACCGCCAGCGAGCAGCGCCCGCAGGCTCGGATACTTGCCGCCGAGGGTGCGGCCGAGGTCGATCACCCCGTCCTTCGCCGCGGCACCCCAGCTGGGCTTGCCACCACGTACAAAACTCATCAATTTCATTGTCGATTTCCTTTTGAAGATCGGCCCGCTTGGACCTGTCTGGCCTGTTCAGTGAGAGCCCGGGCCGCCCGATTGCCGTTCGAACTTGCGTCCGCAATAGGGACAATCAATCCGGCCGCTCGAATCGAAAGTGAGGAACACGCGCGGGTGACCGAGCGCGCCACCACCACCGTCGCAATCGACGCTCGGCCCTTCGGCTACAAAAATTTCCGCGGCTTCTTCATTATCCGTCATGCTCGCGCTCTTATCCTTACCGCGTTGACCGCCGGGACCAGCCGATGATACCCAAAGGTGCCGGGCGATCAACATGCAAGGCGGTTTTGGGCGCCATGTTTTCGCGCCCGCCTGATTACCCGACGGTCTTCTAGCGCGCCCGATTGAGCAAAATATATGTCCCTGAGAAAAGCCCGTGCAAGGACCGACCCACAGGCCGCTGCGTTGCCCGAGCACGCGGTCACCGCGCGGGCGCTGGGCAAAATCTATCCCGGCAACCGGCATATGCCGAAGATGGAGGCGCTTGCGGATTTCAACATCGAGATTCCGCGCGGCTCACTGTTCGGGCTGCTTGGTCCTAATGGTGCCGGAAAATCGACCTTCATCAATATTCTGGCCGGGCTGGTGAACAAGACGTCGGGGCAGGCAACAATCTGGGGCTACGACATCGACCGCCAGCAGCGCGCCGCGCGCAGTGCCATCGGGGTGGTCCCCCAGGAACTCAATCTCGATGCTTTCTTCACTCCGCGCGAGCTTCTGGAACTACACGCTGGGCTCTACGCCGTGCCGCGGGCCGAGCGGCGGACCATGGAGCTCCTCGAAACCGTTGGGCTCGCCGACAAGGCGGAAGCCTACGCGCGGACCCTGTCGGGCGGGATGCGCCGGCGGCTTATGGTCGCCAAGGCAATGGTTCACGCGCCGCCCGTTCTGGTGCTCGACGAGCCCACGGCGGGCGTCGATGTCCAGCTGCGGCGTCAGCTATGGGATCATATCCGCGCCCTCAACAAAGCCGGCACGACGGTCCTGCTGACCACTCACTACCTCGAGGAAGCCGAGCAGCTATGCGACCGTATCGCCATCATCCACCACGGAAGGGTGATCGTCTGCGATGAAACGCGCCAGTTGATCGGCCGGCTCGACGCCAAATCGCTGTCGATCATCGCCACCGAGGCGATGAGCGCGTTGCCCGCGAACTTGCGCGCCTTCGATGCTGAACTGCACGGCCCCCGCACCATCTTCATCCGCTACCGGCCCAGCCAGACCCGGATGCGCGACATTCTCGCCGCAGTGCGCCGCGCCGGCATCCAGATCGTCGACCTTACGACCCACGAGAGCGACCTCGAGGATTTGTTCCTCGAATTAACCCGGGAGCCAGACACTCAAGAGCCGAATACGAGCGCGGGTGCGGAGACTCCCGAGTGATGCGCCCGCGGCTGGTCCTGTGGGCGGTGACGCTTCTGGCGGCGACGGCGATCGCTGGATGCGCGCCAACCCGCCAGACAATCGGCGCGCACAGCGCCGCGCCCCGGCTGACCGACGGACACTTCATCACCGGCGACGGCGTGCGGTTGCCCTATCGGGCCTGGCTGCCGCGAGGCAAACCCAAAGCGGTGGTCTTAGCGGTGCACGGGATGAACGAGCATTCGCGTGCCTTCGCCATGCCGGCGGCGAACTGGCGGACGGCCGGCATCGCCACCTACGCGTACGACCAGCGCGGTTTCGGCGGCGCACCCCAGCGCGGCATCTGGCCGGGCCGGGAGGTGATGGTGGAGGATCTGAAGGTGATGGCACGGCTGGTCCGGGCGCGGCATCCTGGCACGCCGATTTACCTGCTCGGCGTCTCGATGGGCGGCGCGGTCGTTATAGCGGCGATCGGCGGTGCCGAGCCGCTGCCGGCCGCCGGCGCTATCCTCGTTGCCCCGGCGGTGTGGGGCCGCAAGACCATGCCGGTCCTCTATCCGCCGGTCCTGTGGCTGGCCGCACACACGGTTCCATGGATCAAAGTCACCGGCGACGATATAAGCCGAGTTCCGTCCGACAATACCGAGATGCTGCGCGATCTCAGCCGCGATCCGCGGGTCATCAAGGCAACCCGCGTCGATGCCATCTTCGGGGTTGTCGGGCTGATGGATTCCGCCCTAGCTGCGGCCGCGAATATCCGCGTGCCGATATTGCTGCTCTATGGCGAAAAAGACCGGATCATCCCGAGAAAGCCGACGCTGGCAGTGCTGAAGCGCCTGCCGGCAGCGCGCCGCCGGGTGGCCCTCTACCGCGAGGGTTGGCATATGCTGTTACGCGATCTTCAGCGAGCCGTTGTTCACCGCGACGTCGCCGCCTGGATCACAGACAGATCCGCACCCTTGCCCTCGGGCGCCGACCGCCGCGATATCAAGCTGCTGGCCAGGGAGAAGGACTGAGGCGTGGTCTGTCCGTCTATTTGCGGCGATACGTGAGTCACAAAGTTGGAGACCGTCATCATGCCGAGAAAAACCTTTGTCCTATTTTCACTGATTTCGTTGGTTATTTTCGCCATGCCGGTCACGACGCAGGCGACACGGGTGGTCTACCTGCCCGGCGTATATCAGGTGGCCGGAACCGATCCCGACGGTACCAAATATACCGGCACCGTCACGGTTACCCGAACGCGGGCGACCCTCCGCGTGGTCTGGAAGATCGGCAGCCGGGTCTGGCGCGGCACCGGGTTGCGGGTCGGGAACATCCTGTCGGTCGGCTATAACGGCGGCGTCGCCGCTTACCGGATCGTCCACAGCAAGCGCTTTGAGGGCGAGTGGGCGCCGCACGGCAGCGCCAAGACCGGACGGGAGATTTGGACCCGGTGACTTAAGGCGCAAGCGCCCGAGCTTTTGCGAGGTAAGCCAAGAGATCGGACACGCCCGACCGGCGATTGAGGAAATTTGAAAATTAACGACCCGCTCACCGAAGCGGGGGCGCCCGACGGAAACGCCTGAGTTCGATCTCTTCCTGGGTGAGTTTGCCGTCGCGGTTGGCATCGAGGCGGGCGAACCAGCTTTTCAGCGCCAGCCCGTTTTCGAGCGGCGTGATATAGCCATCGCGGTTGGCGTCGAGGCGCTCGAAG
>JAPULJ010000598.1 GCA_027295145.1 Alphaproteobacteria bacterium
GATGGCAATGGCATGCCCCTGTTTGCCCGAAGACCGGTTGCCGATGAAGCGAACCGGGTCGATGGCTTCGTAGGTCGGCCCGCTGGTGACCAGCGCCTGGTGTCCGGCCAGTGGCGCAGCCGTGCCGAAATACTCTTCGATAGCAGCGACGATCTCGAGCACCTCGGCCATACGCCCGATGCCGCTTTCGTCCTCGGCCATTGCACCCGTGCCGGGGCCCACCGTGGCGATGCCGCGGGACGTCAATGTCGCGAGGTTGGCCTTGGTCGCCGGGTTCTCCCACATGCGGGTGTTCATCGCCGGGGCGGCCAGCACGGCGCGGTCGGTGGCCAGGAGCACGGTGGATGCCAGATCGTCGGCAATCCCTTGCGCCATCTTGGCCAGGAAATTCGCCGTCGCCGGCGCAACGACGATCAGATCGGCCTCCTGGCTCAGCCGCAGATGCCCCATCTCGGCCTCCTGCGTGAGCGAGAAGATGTCGCCGTGGACCGGCTGGTGGCTGAGCGCGGAAACCGACAGCGGCGTGACGAACTGCGCCGCGCCCGCTGTCATCACACAGCGCACGCTTGCTCCCCGCTCGCGTAAGCGGCGGATCAAATCGAGGCTCTTATAGGCGGCGATCCCGCCGGTGATGACCAGCAAGACGCGCTTGCCGTTCAGCATGCGGTATTACCTAATGTACGTTGTGCAACTGTGATTAAGCTAATTCCGACCAGCCGCCGAGGCAAGGCCCACTTCATGCGCAGCTGTGCAAAGTCGCAGAGACATATCGCAGGGGCGGGTTTTAAACCCGTCCGCCGGCGACATCCTACACACGGCCGGGTTTGAAACCCACCCTACGAGTGAACCGCATCATTCTGGCTGGCGCGATAGGCGGCGGGAGACACACCGTAGGCGGTGCGGAAGGCGCGCGTGAAATAGCTTCGGCTTTCATAACCGACTTTTTCCGCGATGGTTTTGACCGGCGCTTCGGAGGCAACAAGCAATTGCGCGCCGCGTACCAAGCGCAGCTCGCGCACCAGATCGTTGGGCCCGCGCCCGAATGCGCTCTTGAATCGTTCGGCGAATGCGGACCGGCTCATGCCTGCTCCGTCGGCGAGCGATTCCAGCGTATGCGGCGCCTCGGGTTTTGCAAAAATAGTGCGCACTGTCGCCCATAAGCGCTCATCCAGTGCCGCTTCCATCCACGAAATCCGGCTATGGCCGCCCAGGCAATGGTCTCGCAATAATAAGATCATGCATTGCTGCATAAGCGCGCGCACCAGCGCACGCGTGCCAGGCTTGGGGGAAGCGAGTTCATTGAGAATCTGTTCCATGGCAGAACGCAAGCTCGCTTGCTTGGTAAGATCGGCGACCAAGGGCTCGTACAGATAATCGAACAGGCCATCAACGTCCTGATAGCTCGCCTTCACGCGCCCGCAGGCCACCAGGATGCCGCTTGGGCCTTGGCCTGCGCGACGCACCGCCCAATCGCGATCGAGCGGGCGGCAGTGCGGCATAAATTTTTTTTCGCCGCCGAACGCGCGCAACCGGTGCGTGGCTGTCGGTGGCACGATCAATACCGTGCCGGCACGCGCCGAGACGTCCGGCCAGCCCGAGATGCGAAAAACACCCTCGCCTGAAATCACGTAATGCAGGGTAGCGCGGTCCTGGCAGTCCATTTCCAGCTGGCCGTCGCCGCGCACTTCGCACAGTGCAAACGGCTGTACATCCACCACCAGCCCATCCAGAACCCGATCGAGCGTCAACATGGTCTGAGGGTCCCGCAACCCTTGCATCGATGCAAGGGTTTTGGACGATCAGGCACACTTTCGCGACCAAAAGGCACTTCCTGCATGCCTAAGTTTTCAGTCAATTAGATGCACAATGTCACTAAATCGCAAATCAAAAGGGAGTCCTGCCATGTCATGCTGCAATGAAGATAAGCCCGGAAAACTAGGTCGCCGGGACATGCTGAAAGCCACGGCGGCGATTGCCGCAGTTGCCGCCGGCACGACCGGATTTGCCGCCAAGGCGGGCGCTGCCGAAAATCCCTATGCCGATCCCAAGAAAGGCGCCTTGCCGAAAACCGATGTGGTCGTCGAGCTTAAAAATACCGCCCTCGTTCTCACCGATCCACAGATCGATTTTTTGAGCCCGAAAGGCGTTACCTGGAAAGTCGTCGGCAAGAGCGTGACGGAGCACAACACGGTCGCGAATATGCTGAGCCTGCTGAAGGCGGCAAAAGAGGTCGGAATGACTGTCGCCATCTCGCCGCATTACTATTATCCGACCGATCATGGCTGGAAGTTCACCGGACCGCTTGAGAAACTGATGCACGCAATCGGCATGTTCGATCGTAAAAGCCCCACCTCCGGCGCGGGGTTTGAAGGCTCGGGCGCGGATTATATGCCCGAGTTCAAGCCCTATATCCTCGATGGCAAGACCATCGTCTGCAGCCCGCACAAGGTTTACGGCCCGCAGCAGAACGATTTGAACCTGCAACTCCGCAAAGCCCGTATTGACAAGGTCATTCTCGGTGGTATGTCGGCCAATCTGTGCACCCAGGCACATCTTTACGATTTGCTTGAGAATGGCTACGAAGTTGCAGTGGTCCGCGACGCAACCGCTGCCGCCCAGTTGCCGGAAGGCGACGGATACCTCTCGGCGATCATCAATTTCCGATTTGTCGCAAACGCCTTGTGGACGACCAAGGAAGCCGTAAAACGAATCAAGGCCAGCAAAGCCTAACGTCGGTCTGATTTAGAGAAACGCGAGCGGCGGGAGGGAGCCTTGAGAAGCCCCCTCCCCGCGTTTCCGTGGTGAGTATTCTCCCCTGCGCTAAGTTCCCTGCGCCGGTTTCATCAGCGCGATAATGGCGCCTTGCGGGTCCTTGATGATGGCGAAGCGGCCGACATCGGGGACGCGAAAGCACTGTTTGACGAACTTTCATAGCCGACAGAAGCCTGATTTAGTCGTCACCGAATGTCTGCTTTTGATGCAGTGGACGGCTCCCACCCGCCGGCATCGCAATGTGCCAAAGTTGTGGTTTCGATGAACCACGGGGATATAGGAGCCGCCCATGAACGAAGTTATCACGATAGGCGTTGATCTTGCGAAGAGCG
>JAPULJ010000599.1 GCA_027295145.1 Alphaproteobacteria bacterium
TGCCGAAGTTTGAAACGATCAAACTGGAGCGCAGCTGGGGTGGTCACTATGCCCAGAATATGTTCGACGGCAACATGATCATCGGCCGCTATTCCGAAGGCCTTGAAAACGTTCATACTGCCTGCGGCTTTTCCGGCCACGGCATTATGCATGCTCCTGCCGTTGGCCGGGCGCTTGCGGAATTGACACTGGATGGCGACTTCCAAACTTTGGACCTGTCCCGCATGGGTTTTCAGCGTGTGCTTGATGACGCTCCCTATGCGGAAGCAGGAATAAGATAGGCCGCTCCGCAAATTCTAGCCTCGGCGCCTGCGGAATCCTTTGTGGCTCGATTGTCGTACATAGCTGCTACCTATTGTGAGCCAGAACCACCCAGCTTCTTGTGTTCGGACTCGAACTTCCGTTCCTGGCTATCAACCGTCTTACCTGTCTTTGTTTACCAAAGGCCAGTTTATGATCCGCAAGCCGACAATTGAAGCCCCTGAGCCGAATGTCTCTTGAGGGTCGATTTCACCATTTCGCTCCAAGAATGCTCCATCGGCCGGTTCCCGACCTACTTCAGCCACCGAGGATACAAGATCTGATCTCCATTCAAACCAAAGAAGTCAGGCATGTATTCGTTACTTCAACACAAACCGAAGAAAGCACCCTGGAACAAAGGCAAACTGGTGGGTCAGAAGCCTCCGCTGAAACTCAAGGAGATCTGGGCGATACGGATTCGCCTACAGATCGATGAGAAGCAGCGCGACCTGGCGCTGTTCAATCTCGCCATCGACAGTAAGCTGCGGGCCTGCGATCTTCTCAAATTGAGAGTATCGGATGTCTCGCAAGGCAACCGGGTGGCATCCCGCGCGATGGTGATGCAACAGAAGACGGGACAGTCTGTTCAGTTCGAGATCATCGAACAAACCCGCCAAGCGGTCTCGCACTGGATTCGGCGCGCAAACCTGAGTTCGTCGGATCACCTGTTCCCGAGTCGGTTACATCAATCGCCCCAGCTTTCTGCACGGCACTACGCCCGCAGCGTGCAATCTTGGGTAGCTGCCATTGGACTTGATCGAGCGGCCCATGGCACCCATTCATTGCGCAGAACCAAGGCATCTGTGGTTTACCGACGAACCCAGAATCTCAGGGCTCTACAGCTTTTGCGCGGGCACACCAAACTCGAAAGCACCGTTCGATATCTGGGCATTGAGGTGGATGATGCGCTGGAAATAGCCGAACAAACCGAGGTATAAGGAGCAGTGGCGGCCGTCTCAGGACGGCCGCTATTCGGCCTTTGAGAGCCTGTGATGACGACAGGCGCAATCCGACCCCTTCCGGACATTCAGCGCCCGTGTCCGCTCGTTAGCCAGTTGCAGACAAGGCAGGTGCTTCCAAGCGATAGAATCTCGCCGGCCATGGCCAGAGGTGAAATGTGTCCGTCCCGTTGAAGCTGGGCTCGGCGACGGCGATCACCGGTGCTGTCGTACTGATGGCGGCAACGATGCTCCATCCGCTAGGCGCTGATCCCGGTGATCCTGTTGCCGCGTTTACCGAGTATGCGGCTGACGAGCTCTGGGTCGGGTCCCATCTGAGCCAGTTTCTTGGCGTGTTCTTGCTGTTCGTTGGACTCGTTGCGCTGAACGATTCCCTAAAGGGCGAAACCTTTGCATGGGTGGCGAAACTCGGTGTTCTCGTGGGTATTGCGGCACTTGGGACAACCGCCATACTACAAGCCGTCGACGGTATCGCGCTGAAAAGCATGGTCGATAGTTGGGCGAGCGCCTCGGAAGCGCAACGGCGAGAGACCTTCCAGACGGCATTGGCCGTACGCCAAATCGAAGTCGGCCTCGCGAGTTTCGTGGCACTGCTTTTCGGAGCCGCGTTTGTGTTGTTTGGCGCCGCCATCGTATCGAGTGCCTATTATCCAACTTGGCTTGGTTGGTTAGCGATCATCGGCGGCGCCGGTACTATCGCAAGCGGCATTGTGACGGCATTCACGGACTTCTCGATGACCGCCATGAGTTTTGCAATGCCGTTCAATCTCATACTCGTGGTTTGGATGGTCGTGATAGGTGTTCTTATGTGGCGACGCGCATAAGCGTTGCTGGTTCGTGAGACCGCTCCGCGTGAAGATCGGCAGCTTACCGTTGACCAGCGGGCCGCGTCAGGGCCGGTTTGCGACATGGCAGGAACCGACCCAAAGGAGGCTTTGGTGGTTTGTTCGAGTCTAGCGATGAGCGCACCATGGTCTCAGTCAAATAAGCGGGGGATGATGATGGATCAGTCAACTAAATTTTGGGACAAGATTGCAGAACGCTATGCGAAACAACCCATTGCTGATGAAGCGGCTTACCAGAAAAAACTACAGGTCACACGTGAATACTTTCGGCCGGATATGGAGGTATTGGAGTTTGGCTGCGGGACAGGGTCGACCGCCATCACCCATGCGCCTTATGTGAAACACATTCACGCAATTGATATCTCATCGAAAATGATTGAAATCGCCCGAGGCCAAGCCGACGCAAAAAATGTCGAAAATGTTACTTTTAAACGATCGACCTTCGATAAATTCAGTGTCTCCGATCAAACGCTAGACGCGGTGTTGGCGCTCAGTATTCTGCACTTGCTGGAGAACAAGGAAGAGGTAATCGCCAAGGTTCATAAAATGCTCAAACCGGGCGGCATTTTCGTCACCAGTACGGCATGCATTGGAGATACGATGATGAGGTTTTTAAAGTTTATCGTGCCGATTGGAAAATTCTTTGGTTTGATGCCGTTGGTCAAGGTCTTTACCACGAAAGAATTGGAAGACAGTT
>JAPULJ010000006.1 GCA_027295145.1 Alphaproteobacteria bacterium
CAGTTCATTGCACCCAACAGCATCAGTCGCAAGGCATGACGATCGGTCCCCCCGGGCAGCGCCAAATCGCCCAGCAAACGAGCGAAGATCGCCTCGTAGGCGTCGCGCAACTCGGTAATATGGTCGCGCGTAGGATGGCTCTTAAGCGGCACATTGTGCATGACCGCCTTGATGCGGTCGCCGCCTTTGAGCAGAACCGAGAGATGGGCGACGCAAGCCGCTTCCAGGCGATCCCACGGCGGCTTGCCTTCGGTGCGCGAGAGTGTCGCAACGACGGTGTCCGTGATCAAGCGCATCCCGTCTTCGTGGACAGCGACCAGGAGCTCTTCCTTCGAGGGGAAGTGGTAGTAGATCGAACCCGGCTGCATGCCGGCGTTCCCGGCAATATCCCGCATCGAGGCAGCCGCATAACCGTCCTCAACGAAGCGCTTGGCAGCAGCTTCGAGCAGGACCTCGCGCCGGTTGGTCTGACGGCGCTTAACGGCTTTGCCGGCGCTCATGGGTACACATTCGCAACGATGTTGGCATCAACAAACATTCGTTTGGCATATATCGTAAATCACTGGTGCCTGCAATTCATAGAACCCTTGGGTCGTGTCTCAATTAGATAATTGACGCACTGTAATAGTTAATTGAATTCCGAAGTCGGCTTTGCGGACAAATACGGGCGTCGTTCCAGAACCGTGAACACGTCTGATTATAACCACAAGCGACCAATTGAAATTGCCCGCGTTCAACACCCAAGCCCAGCCTTCTTCAAATCGTGTCGCAATGTCGCGAGGTCTTTGCCTGAACGGTATCGAGGCAAATCCTCATGTAGCGCTTTCATGAACTGAGGGTCGATGCGCCAGTAGTAACTAAGTCGCCAATTTAGGCTTGTAGAGAATCATACGGTAGCAATCGAGATTGCGCGACAAAAACTCGTGGGTCGCACCCCACAGATACAGACGAAACTTGCGGTATTCGAATTCGCCGAAATCGCGGATGATTGTGTCTTTATTACTCTCCAGATTCTCCGCCCACTGCTTGAATGTCAGGTAATAACTGTGTCGGTCGTTCAGGATTTCGAGCATTTCGAACGGCGTCTTGGCGACCTTGTTGACGAAGTCGTCGAGCACCAGAAACGAGTGGTTGCCGGGATAGATGTGGCGCACCATGAAAGTCGATAGCTCGTACTTCTTACGCGCCGCGCTACCATCGAGGAAGACCAGCCCGCCCGGCTTCAGTAAATGGTCAAACTTTTTCAACACGAGCTCATAGTTGGGACAATGTTCGATCACGCCCATGATTACGATGGAATCGAACTTTTCTTTGGGGTCGTATTCCAGGAAATCTTGCAGCAGGATATTGAAGTTCTCGCGGTACTCGCTGAGCTTTTCGTTGATGAACTTGAGTGATATTTCGGAAATCGTCAGGCCCACGAAATTGACGCCGCAGGAGAGCGCATGGTCGGCAAATGCGCCCCAGCCCGGGCCGATTTCCAACACCCGGGTCGACTGGCGGAGCTCGCACTTCTCCACGGTATAGTCGAATTTACGCCGCAGCGCGGTCTCCAGGGTCTCGTCGTCGTTTTCGTAAACGCCCTGGCTATACGCTGGCAGCGCTGGGTCGAGGAAGCTTAGAAATAATCTCGGGTCGAGATCGTAATGCGACGTGATCGCCGCCTTATTGGTATACACTTGACCGAAGATCAGCGGTTGAATATATCGCCAGGCGGTGACGATCGGGTGGCGATCGTCTAACGACGCGCGCAAAGCGTTCAGTCCGATCATGTCGCCGTCGAAGTCGATATCACATTGCAAATAGGCCTCGGCGATGTTCGCTTCGTCGAGCGAGCCCAGTGCCTTCACCGCCCGGTCGGTGCGTAACGCAATATGGAATTGCGGCTCGCCTTCGCCGAGGTCGCGCTTGTTGCCATCGGGCAACTCGATCGAGAACGGGGTCTCGACTGCGCCGATACGGTCTATGAAACCATTGATCCTTTTAAACTTGACGGGTGCCGCCATATTTCCCCCCGTCGCTGCGGCTGTATCACCAAATACGCTTTTGCGTGCGAATACTTGGAATAATATTGCAAAGATACCAGAGGGAAGGATTGCCCCACAAGCATCAAACCGCCATGTCACCGGCACAGCGGACTCGTGATCCGGGGCACGATACTAAGTCCCGTAACCGAACAACGCCACTATCTGATTTGGTCGAGTAACCCGGGGATATCGACCTGAATGTCCTTTTTGGTCAACAACGGACCTGTCGACGACCCTGCTCCTCGGCAGGAATTCAAAATGAGACACTACCGACCCCGGATAACGTCCGGGACGAAGACCTTGGGGTAATGCGCAATTCTGGTCTTGCATCAATCCGCTCTTGCATCAAACGGTGATAGACCGAATGTTTCAGCTCATGGTCAAATCAGCCGACACAGATGGAAGCACCGCGCGATGAAAGCGCCCGCGTTGATGTTGCAGGGCACCGGCTCGGATGTTGGAAAGTCGCTGCTGGTGGCCGGGTTAGGCCGTCTCTTCGCCCGACGCGGGCTGTCGGTGCGGCCCTTCAAGCCGCAGAACATGTCGAACAACGCTGCTGTCACTGCCGACGGTGGCGAGATAGGCCGCGCCCAGGCGTTGCAGGCACGCGCCTGTTTCCTGGAGCCGAGCGTTGACATGAACCCGGTGTTGATCAAACCGCAAACCGATTTCGGCGCGCAGATCATCGTTCATGGAAAGATCTTCGGCGATGCCTGCGCGAAGGACTATCTGGACCTCAAAAGCAAGCTGCTGCCCAAGGTGATGGAAAGCTACAACCGCCTCGCCGAAGGCTGCGATCTGGTGCTGATCGAGGGTGCCGGCAGCCCGGCCGAGGTCAACCTACGCAAATCCGACATCGCTAATATGGGCTTCGCCCAGGCCGCCGATGTGCCGGTGGTCCTGCTCGGCGATATCGACCGCGGCGGGGTGATCGCCAGCATCGTCGGAACTTGGGAGCTGTTGAATTCGGACGAGCGAGACCGGCTCAAGGGCTTCATCATCAACAAGTTTCGCGGCGATATCTCGCTGTTCGACGGCGGCATCGAGGCGATCGTCGAGCGCACCGGGCTGAACGGCTTCGGCACCATCCCGTTCTTCCACCAAGCGCGCCAGTTGCCGGCCGAAGATGCCATCGATCTCGGCGCCCACGGCCATAGGCAAGACGCGAAGATCAAAATCGTCGTCCCGGTGTTCTCGCGAATATCAAACTTCGACGACTTCGACCCGCTGGCCGCAGAGCCTGACGTCGAGGTATCGTTCGTCTATGGCGGCAAAGCGCTGCCCGGCGACGCCGATCTGGTGATCCTGCCGGGGACAAAATCGACCCTCGGCGATCTCGCCTTCCTGCGCACCCAAGGCTGGGACATCGACATCCTGGCCCATCACCGGCGCGGCGGTGCCGTGCTCGGCATCTGCGGCGGCTACCAAATGCTGGGCCGAACGCTCGCCGACCCGGACGGCATCGAGGGCGCGCCCGGCGAAGCGCCGGGCCTGGGCCTGCTCGATGTCGATACCGTGCTCGGCGGAGACAAGCGGTTAGTGGCGGTCAGCGGCACCGAATTGCCGAGCAACGAGACCATCGACGGCTACGAAATGCATGTCGGCACAACCACCGGGCCGGCGACAAAGCGCCCGATGCTGCGCCTGCAATCCGGCGAGGACGGCGCACTATCCGAGGATGGGTTGACCGCCGGGTGCTACGTCCACGGGCTGTTCGCGCGCGATCCCTTCCGGCACGCTTTTCTCACCCGTTTGCGCGAACGCGAGGCAAGCGGCCTGTCCTATGAGGCGATGCTCGAAGACATTCTTGATGCCTTCGCCGATCACCTGCAGACGCATCTCGATATCGACGGTTTGCTCGCCTTGGCGCGGGGGGAAAATCGTACGTGACCCAAGCGACCGGCGTCCTCATCATTGGCCACGGCAGCCGTGATAGGGCAGCGCTGATGGAGTTTTCGGTACTGGCAAGTGCGGTCGGCAAACGCCTACCGGAATTTGCCAGTAAGCACGCTTATCTGGAGTTCTCAGAGCCTTCTATCGCAGGACAGCTTGACGCCTTCCGAGCCGTTGGCACGACAAGAATCCTGGCCATCCCTGCTCTGCTATTCGCGGCGGGACATGCGAACAGCGATATCCCGGGAATTCTCGACCTTTATCAGGCAGAGCACCCCGAGGTGGCGATTTCCTACGGCCAAATTCTCGGCCCCGTCCCCGACATGATTGCAGCGGCGGGGGGACGGATTCGCGAGGCGGCACGGAACAATGGTGGAAAATTCAGCGACACAGCTTTGTTGGTTATCGGACGCGGCGCCAGCGATCCATCTGCGCAGGCAGGGCTGTGGCAGGTCATGCGCGGCTTATGGTCCGAACTCGGTTTCGGCTGGGGCGAGGTCGCATTTGCCGGGATGAATTTTCCGGATGTGGAAGCGGCATTGGCGCATACCGTTCGCCTTGGATATTCGCGCATTGCCGTGTTGCCTTATTTCCTGTCCACGGGGATTCTCCTGCGTCGCATTGACGAGGTAATAGACCGTGCCGCTAAGGCGAATCCGACGATTACTTTTCTTAAAGCGGGCCACCTAAAGGACCATCCGTTGGTCGTTGAAACCCTCGTCGCACGCATACTGGAATTAGGCCGAGCATGAGCGCAACGGCGCACGGCTTCATCATCGCAGCCCCGGCCTCAGGATGCGGTAAGACGACTGTAACCCTCGGCCTGCTTCGCGCCTTCGCCGAACAAGGGCTCGCTGTTTCCTCCTTCAAGGTTGGTCCCGACTATATCGATCCGGCCTTTCATGCCGCCGCCAGCGGCCGCCCATCGCGCAATCTCGATAGCTGGGCGATGAGCGATTCGGCCCTTCGCCGATCCCTCGCCGGGGCCGCCGAGGGCTGCGATATGGTCATCGGCGAGGGTGTGATGGGGCTGTTCGACGGGGCTGGCGACGGGACCGGCTCGACTGCCGATATCGCTGCCACGACGGGACTTCCGATCGTCCTCGTCGTCGATGCGAGCGCCCAGGCGGCCTCGGCTGCGGCCGTCGTCCACGGTTTCGCAAACTTCCGCCATGATATCGCTGTCGCCGGGGTAATCTTCAACCGCGTTTCGAGCGAGGGGCACGCGCGGGCGATCACCGCCGCTTGCACGGGAATCGTTGCCCGTGTTCTGGGTTTCCTGCCAACGACACGCGATATCGCCATGCCAGAACGCCATCTGGGGCTGGTGCAATCGCGCGAGCATTCCAAGCTCGATGCTTTGATAGCGCGTGCCGGCGCCCTCGTTGCCGAGCATATCGACCTCGACGGTCTTCGCCAAATCGCGCGCCCAGTCGGAGCCGAAAACACGGGAGCAATCGCTGGCCTGCCGGTCCTCGGCCAACGCATTGCCGTCGCTGACGACGAGGCGTTTGCTTTCGCCTACCCGCACGTGATC
Source organism: Alphaproteobacteria bacterium (assembly GCA_027295145.1). Classification (GTDB taxonomy): domain Bacteria; phylum Pseudomonadota; class Alphaproteobacteria; order JAPULJ01; family JAPULJ01; genus JAPULJ01. The sequence continues at coordinate 5,458 of JAPULJ010000006.1, forward strand.
GAAGGCTGGCGCGCGGCGGGTGCGGAGATAGTCACGTTCTCACCCCTGGGCGACGAAGCGCCGCCGGCGGATGCCGATGCCATCTACTTGCCTGGCGGCTACCCCGAACTCCACGCCAGACGCCTTGCGACGATGGGCAAATTTTTTAAGGGACTAAGCGCCGCGGCGGACCGCAAGGCCGTCCTCTTTGGTGAGTGTGGCGGTTATATGGTGCTTGGCGAGGGGTTGATTGATGGCGACGGCAAATGCCACGCGATGGCCGGGCTGTTGCCGGTGGTGACGAGCTTTGCCAAACCGCGATTGCATATCGGCTACCGACGCGCGGCGTTGAGCCAGGACGGGCCGTTGGGCGCGTCCGGCGCACGCTTTCGCGCCCATGAATTTCACTATGCCAGCATCATCGAAGAAGGCGAAGCCCCTGCCCTGTTCGCCTGTACCGATGCGCTAGGTGCCGATCTCGGCACTGCCGGGCAGCGCCGCGGTTCGGTCATGGGGTCTTTCATCCACCTGATCGACAGCGAAACGGACTGATCCCTACAGCCGAGACGTTATCGCCGGCGAGCTATCGTCTTGCGGTGCAACGCGGCAAGGCGGGCGATGGCGTCGGTTACCGACGGTGTCCCGCACGACCATAGCTGGCTCGATATTGCCACCGATGGCCGGGTGCGGATCAACCGGGCAAGAGCGGGATGTGCTAGCGCCTCGGCCGCCAGCGACGGGGGATCACCGCTGGTGCTGGCCAACACCAGCGCTTCGGCCGGATTGGAGAGCAGGGTTTCGAGCGGCAGGTTGACGGTTCCCGAGATTCCCAGCCGGCGGGCCAAATTGACGAACCCCGCTTGCTCGACGATCGCCCCCATCAGCGTGCCTGACCCGGCGGTGTTGCCGCGTATCCAGTAGATCGCCGCGATCGGACGCTCGGCTGACTGCCCGCGAGCGATCGACTTCAGCCGCGCATCGAAGGACGCAATCAGGGCCTCGCCGCGCGCCTTCTCGCCGATCGCCCGGGCGACCAAGCGCACATTTCGG
>JAPULJ010000060.1 GCA_027295145.1 Alphaproteobacteria bacterium
CGCCTGTCTGATATTGTTGGATATCAAACAAAAACTATTGCAATTTGGCGGCAAGGTAAATTATTTTCTCCGCTGAGTGGATTGTTGGAATAATATTTAGCATTCTAACTAACGGCCGTGTCCAATGCGCTCGACCTAGGAATTCTGTGGTAATGTCACGGCCTCGCGATGAGGCCCGGAAACCAGGGAGGAAATCAGAAATGACTTTAACAAAACATACATTGACCGTGGCTGGCGCCGCCGTGATCGTCGCCGGTCTCGGCACGACGCCGGCACTATCAGCGGAAGTCACTTTGCGGGGCGCAAGCTGCTTCCCGATCGGTAGCCCGCCATCGCGCCCGTTCGAGGCGCTGGTCAAGGCAGTCAACAAGCGGGGCAAGGGCGTCGTGCAGATCAAACTGCTCGGCGGCGCGCCCGCGATCGGCAGCCCGTATACGTTGACTCAGAAAATGTCCAAGGGTGCCTATGACGTGGTCGGTTGCACCGAGGCTTATTTTGGCAATATCCTGCCGGAGGCGGCGGTCTATCGTCTCGCAACACGTACCTATGCCGAACTGCGCAAGAATGGTGGCTTAGCCTATATGTCGAAGCTGATGGCGGCGAAGAACATGCACTATGTCGCCCGGCATCATGATTTCGGCAATTTTCACCTGTGGCTCAACAAGAAGAACAAAATCACCAAGCCCGACCTGACGGGCCTGAACCTGCGTGTGGCGCCTGTATATACTGCGTTCTTTCAGTCGCTGGGTGCGACCACGCAGCGCTCGAATATCGGGCAGGTATACACATACATGGAAAACAACACTGTCCAGGGTTTCGGCTGGCCAGCCGTAGCCTGGGTCCCGGCGTGGGCCAAGGTAACCAAGTATCGCGTCGATCCGGGATTCTACAGCGCTACGCTGCACACCTTGGTAAATATGCGCAAGTGGAAGTCCCTGACCACGGCCCAGCAGGACGTGATCACGCAAGTTGCCCTACAGTTCGAGCGCGACTCTGAGCCCTCCTCGCCGAAATTTCAGGCAGTCCTGAAGAAGCAATTGGCCTGGTTGGCCAGCAAGGGGATTGTGGCGATCACCTTCAAAGGCGCCAATCGGGAAAAGTGGTTGACCGCGGCTGATAGCGCCGCCTGGGGCGAAGTCTTCAAGCGTAGCCCGAAGCACGGGCGGAAGTTGAAAGCCTTGTGGACCACGGGCGGAAGCTGAAAGCCTTGTGGACGAAGTAGAAATAATCGTATTTTTGGGCAGGGGAGCCGGCTGAACTGTCGGTTCCCCCGTTCCCATAGGCACTGATACTGCAATCCATAGATATCGGCGGCCATTCAATGCCCAGCCTAATCAGTAGGTTTGAGACTGTATTCAACCGCATCAATTACTATCTTGCGTCGATCGTTGCGATCTCCATCGGGCTTTTCGCAGTACTAATTCCATTAAACCTATTTCTGCTCAAGACCGGGTGGGGCAGCATGGGGTGGCTCTACGAAGCGGTCGAATACGCGCTTTATGCCGGCGTGTTCCTCGCCGCGCCTTGGGTATTGCATATGGGTTCCCACGTCAGGGTCGATGTGATCACTCAGGCACTTGGGCCGAAATCCTCCGCGCGCCTGGACCAGATGGTCGATTTCGCCGGCGCATTTCTCTGTCTGGTGCTCTGCTCCTACGGTGTGCGATCGGCGATTGCTGAGTTCAGAGACGGAATATTACCGGACAAGAATCTGCGCATCGATACCGGCTATGTGATGATGGTCTTCGCGCTCGCCTTTTTCATGCTCGCAATCGAGTTTCTGCTGCGGGTGCGCCGCGCCAAGGTCAGCGCAGCTGAGAAGGCGGCCAGCGCCCCAGAGGCTGGATTCTAGATTATGGAATGGTATCTCGCCCTGATCCTTCTGCTGGGCACCGTGTGTATAGCCATGTTCGTTGGCCTGCCGGTTGCCTTCGCCTTTTTTGCCGCTTGCGTGCTTGGCACGGCCCTGTTCATCCAGGGCGACATCGGGCTCACCTTGATGCCGATGGAGTTCCACCTCTCGATTAAGTTTGTGCTGTCACCGATCGCGCTATTCCTGCTTATGGGCGAAATCCTGCTGCAGACCGGCGTCGCCTTCAAGGCCATCGGGGCGATCGATCGGATGATTGCGCGTGTCCCCGGGCGCCTCGCCGTCGTCTCGATCGTCGGCGGCACGGTGTTCTCCTCGCTCTCCGGCTCGACCATCGCCAACACCGCGATCCTGGGCTCGGTGCTGCTGCCGGACATGCATCGGCGCGGCTACCAGCCGGCGATCTCGATGGGACCTATCATGGCGGTTGGCGGCATCGCCATGTTAATCCCGCCCTCGGCGCTCGCGGTGCTGCTCGCCAGCCTCGCCGAACAGTCGGTGGCGCAGCTGTTGATCGCCGGCATCGTGCCGGGCGTCCTGATGGCGGTCTTGTTTTTCGCCTATGTCGTTGGGCGTTGCATCATAAACCCCGAGATCGCGCCGGCCTACGAGCCCGACGAGAGCCAGCTCGACAGTCCGATCGTCGTTGCGGTCAACCGGCGCGGCAGGGCGATTTGGTCGCGGACTTATGACGGAAAGTTCCTTCGCATCACCAACCGGGTGCTTCCGTTCGTGTTCTACATCTTCCCACTGTTCACGATTTTCATCGTGGTGGTTGGCAGCATTTTCTTCAAACTCGCCTCTCCCACCGAGTCGGCGGCGCTGGGCTGTCTGGCGGCCTTAGGCGTCAGCTATTTCTTCCGCTTGTTCAAGTCGAAGATCACAATCACCGGCATAGATGGCGCGGATTTCAATTGGCGCGAAATCTGGAAGTCGCTGATTGAGACTGCGAAGATCAACACGATGATCCTCTTCATCATCACCGGCTCGCTGGTGTTCAGTCAGGCGCTGGCAAATTCCGGCGCTACCGATGGCCTCCTGCGCCAGATCGCTGCGCTGGATCTGACACCGCTCGTCGTGGTGATCATCATGATGGGAGTGCTGCTGTTCCTCGGCGCCTTTATGGACCAGGTCAGCATGCTGCTGCTCACCCTGCCCTTCTTCCTGCTCGGCGAGGCATCGTTGCAGGTCATATTTAAGATCGACGTGATCTGGCTGATGGTGCTGATGCTGATCACCATGGAGATCAGTCTGCTGACACCGCCCTTCGGGCTCTTGCTCTACGTCATGAAGGGCGTGGCGCCCTTCCCGGTGACGCTTGGCCAGGTGGTGCGCTCGGCGTTACCCTTCATCTTTATCGAGGTTATGGTGCTCCTCCTGCTGATTTTCGTCCCCGGGGTCGCAACCTGGTTGCCCAAAATGCTCAATTGAGCGGATCGCCGCGACGCCCGCGCCGTTTTCCGGATGGCGGCTCGGTACAAGTCCATTAAGATCGCCGGCGACCATGGCAAACCGAATTCCTTATCTAATGAACTTGGCCGGCGCGCGCGGCACAAGGACGGCAATCTTTCAGCTGGGCGCGGTTTTTCTGGCCGCCGCGCTTTTTATCTTTATGTCCGCTGGGCCCACCATGGCGGAAAGCGCCGGGCAGGCTGTTAAACGCGTCCTCCAGGACAAATCGATCCAGAGCGTGCTGCCGGGCAAAGGCCAGGCTCAGGCGCCCCGGTTTGGAAACCGCTCACGCCCAGCAAGCTCGCCGTGGCGCGGGTTCGGCGCCATCGGACAGATCCTCCTGTGGGGCCTCGTCATCGCCGCTGCTTGCATGCTGATCTTTTTTATCGCTCGCGAATATACCGGTTTGCGACGGCGCCCGGGCCGCGGGACCGAGGACGATGAGGCGGGGGAGGCTGCAAGGCCGAGCGCGGCCGAGCCGACGCCACCCGTGGATCTGCTCGCCGAAGCCGACCGGCTGGCGGCGCGCGGGGCATTTGCCGAGGCGGTCCATCTGATCCTCATTCACAGCCTGCGCCGGCTCGAAGCCGGCAGTACGGCGGTGCTCGGAGCTTCGCTTACCGCCCGCGAGATCATCTCCCGTGCCGGTCTGCAAGAGCAGGCGCGGCGCTGGTTCAGCTACATCGTCAACGCCTCGGAGCTTGTGCATTTCGGCGGCCGCGCGGCCGACGCCTCGGCTTATGCCAAGTGCCGCGATGCCTTCGAGAAGCTGGCCGGCGAGACTGCAAGGGTCGGCCAGCCGCCACCGGTCGAAGAGAGCGCCTAAGCGTGAGCGCTAAAACCCAAATGTTTTCGCGCCGCATGTTGTTCTGGCTGGTGGCGATCGGCGTCGTTTCGTTTCTCGGCTCGATGGCGTTGCTGGCGTTCGGCGGCGGCGGCTCCCAGGGCGCGCGCGTCGGCGGTCTGCCCTTTGCCCGTTCCGCCCTCGGCCACCGCGCCTTCGTCAAATCTCTTCAGCGCCTCGGCATTCCGGTGGTCGTCAGCCGCACCGGCTCGGTGAGGAAGGTGGGGCGCGGTGTTCTGTTCGTCGGCGAACCGCGGGCAAAGGGCTGGAAAGCGGCCAAGGTCCGCCGCTTGATGCGCGCCAGCCATGTCATCCTGGTGCTCCCCAAATGGAAGGGCAAGCCGGACCGCAAGAACCCGCGCTGGACAGCTTCAGTCTCGTTGCTGGGCCGATCGCGGGTCGAGAGAATACTAAGGTTGGTCGATCCGCGCGCGCGGCTGGTACGCCCGGGCAAATCCGTTTTTTGGTCGGCCAGCCGTTATGCCGGGGGGCCGACTATTCTGCGGCCCCAGCTCATCAGGTCGCCAGCGCTGCGCCCTATCATCTCCTCGGATCGCGGTCTGTTGGTTGGCCAACTGGCCAACGCGCGTAACACGATCTGGATCGTCTCCGATCCCGACATCTTCGCCAATCATGGCATCGGCAAGGGCGAGAACGCAAAGATCGCCGTCGGCCTGATCCGCACCTTGCGCGCTACCGGAGGCCCGGTGGTGATCGATACGACGATCCACGGCGCTGCCGGCAGGCCGAGCCTGTGGGGTTCGCTTTTGGAGCTGCCCTTTGTCGTCGCGAGCCTGGCCGGTATCCTGGCCCTTGCCTTCGTGCTGTGGTCAGGCACGGCCCGCTTCGGCGCCCCGCTTCCTGCTGCGCCGCTCTTTGAAGCCGGAAAGCTGACGCTGATCGATAATGCGACGCGGCTCCTAAGGTATGGCGGGCATCAACGCGAGATCCTCGATCGTTACCGGCGGGCGCTGGTGTCCGCGGTAACAGTACGCTTGCACGCGCCGGTGCACGGGCCCACGGGCAGCGACAAGCTGGTACGTTGGTTTGACCGTGTTGGCCAGGCGCGCGGCACTCGCCACCGCTTCAGCGAAATTATCGGCGAGATCGAAACGCTGGCTGCTGGGGGCAGTGTGAGTGATCGCAAACTGCTGTCCGCCGCCACGCGGCTTTACCGATGGAAGGGGGAAATGCTCGATGGATCTGAGCGAAATCAAGGACGTTAGCGCCCGGATCCGGGCGGAAGTGGCCAAGGCGATCATCGGCCAGGAGCGGGCGCTGGACCTGCTGCTCGTGGCGTTGATCGCCGAGGGGCACGTGCTGCTCGAAGGCGTGCCAGGCACCGCCAAGACTCTGCTCGCCCGGTGTTTCGCGGCTAGCCTGTCGCTGAAATTCGGGCGCGTGCAATTCACCCCCGATTTGATGCCGGGAGATGTTCTGGGTACCAATCTTTTCGATTTCAGGACCAACGAGTTCCGGCTGACCAAGGGTCCGATCTTCACGCAAGTTCTGCTCGCCGACGAGATCAACCGAACACCGCCTAAAACGCAAGCAGCCCTGCTCGAAGCGATGAACGAACGCTCGGTGACGATCGACGGTACGACCCACGATCTGGGCGCCAGCTTCATGGTCATCGCCACCCAGAATCCCATCGAGCACCAGGGCACCTATCCGCTGCCCGAGGCCCAGCTCGACCGTTTTCTGTTCAAACACGTCCTCGACTATCCAAGCGAGGAGGAGGAACACACCATCGTTGCCCGCCACGGCAACCGGGCGACCATGGCCGGTATCGATAGCTTCGGCATTGCCGCGGTGACCGGCGCCAAGGAGCTGGCGGCGATGCGCAAGACGGTCGCCGGCATTCGCCTGGCCGACGATCTGGTCGGCTATATCGTCGCCCTGGCACGGGCGACGCGCGAGCATCCTTCGTTGCAGTTCGGCGTCTCGCCACGCGCCGCCAACATGCTGGCCAGCGCCGCGCGCGCTTACGCTGGCCTAGCGGGCCGCGATTACGTCATCCCCGACGACGTCAAGCTGCTGGCCAACCCGACTTTACGGCACCGTGTGGTGCTGGCGCCGGGGGCCGAGATCGAAGGGCTCGACGCCGACCAGGTGATCGGCCAGATCGTCGAGCAAACACCGGCGCCGCGGTGATGTCGGCTGTGGCTCCGATAGAGTGTAAGAGATTGGCTGGCCTGCGTTCTCAATGGTGGTTCTGCGGGGAACCGGCCAAGTCGTACACCTGAAGGGCCAAGTGGCGCTAGATGCCTCAAGCGCGATCATTGGTGCCGGCGATATGCGCGCCCAGGTTCGCCAGGTGCTGCTCAACATCAAAACCGTGCTTGCGAGCATTGGCGGAAGGATGAGCGACGTAATCTCTCTGACGCATTACACGACGGATATTCAGGCTTTCATGCAGACTGGCGATATCAGGAAGGAGTTTTTTACGTCTGCGTATCCAGTAACGACAACTGTTGAAGTGGTCGCCCTCTATAATTCAGAACTCGTCATCGAAATCACAGCAGATGCGGAAATTCCCCCCGAGCGATACAAGCGCCCCTCCCAGGCTCAGGCGATGCACGGTTAGTCGCTGAAAGGCCGACATTCGGGGCATTGTTTCAGGCAGAATTTCAAGCCGCGATACACAAGGCTTCCGGTTTTACTTTCGACGCCGCCTGGTGAGCATCATGGGGCCACAAATGGCTGTGAAGAGGATAAAGGCCAGGGCCCAGGCGAAGGCTCCGGCGATCAGCAGCGGCGAATAGAACGCTTCGATGTAGGCGCCAAGGACGCGGGCGAGAGTGCCGGCGCTGACAAGAATATAGGCGATGCTCAGTCCGGTTCCGGCGTGCAGCTTGCGGCCCGTGTGGCCGAGGGTGGCACGGCTCATCACGGCTAGGATCATCGTCGCGATGGCGCCGGCTGTCAGCGCATGGATGCCGCCGGCTTGCGTCGGCCCCTCCATCAAGGCATTCGCCGCCAGCAGGAACAGCCCGACGGGGATCCAGAAATAGCCGACATGCAGGACCCATACGAGGGCGTCGCTGGCCGTTCGGTGGCCCTGCCATCGTATTAGCCGGGCCAAGTTGAGGAAACTGGCGAGCAGCAGAAACCCGCCTACGACGCGCGTCTCGGGGGCTACCGCCCAGCCGATCAGGGTTGGGACCGTGACCGCCAGCACGATCTTGTCGAACACCCCGAAGCTCGCCGGAAGCAGCTCGGCATCGCGTTTGGCCAGCCAGTTCCGCGTGAAACTGGGAATGACGCGCCCGCCGATCAGCATGATCAGGGTGAGCACCGTTGCGATCGCCAGACGCCGGGCCGCGCCGTCGAAATTCGCTAGCTCTAGAATTTCGATCTGCCACAGAATGTCGGTTGCGAGGAGGATCGTCAGGATGAGTATGATCGGCGAGTTGCGCCAGTTCCTGCCGGCGATGATCTCCCGCCCGGCGAAGGCGATCAGCACGGCCAGGTAGCTGAGCTCTATGAGCGCCGCCGGCAGAGCGCCGATGATCGCCGATGTCGCCATCGCCAATCGCCCGACCAACCACAAGAGGCACAGGCCGATCAACGGCGGGCCCTGGACCGGCAGGCGTCCGGTCCAGTTGGCGGTGGCGGTCAGCAGAAATCCGCCGATCGCGGCAGCGACAAATCCGAAGATCATCTCGTGGACGTGCCAGCTCACCGGGTCTATGGCGGTCGGCAGCGCGAACGCGCCGGCGATCATGCCAACCGAAAGGGCAAGGCCGACGACCGCCGAAATCCCGGCCAGCAGAAAAAGTGGGCGAAAGCCGGCGCTGAACAACGCCGGGCTTTCATACGCCCGACGGCGCGACCGTGGTGTATGGGATTTTTTCATGATCGGGGCGGTTACCGGAATCTTGCACGAGCGTCAGCCTTCTAGCGCCTGGCGAGACCAGCGCCAAGCCGCCAAATGAACGCATCCGGGTTCCCTCCCTCTCTTTAGATGGGTTAGGGAGGGGGTGACGACGGCGCAGCTTGACGCTTTTTGTTGAAAAGTTTTCGCGGTCTGGGCGACACCCCCACCCCGACCCTCCCCCTCTGATGGTCGGGAGGGAGCTTCGTGCGGTGCGTGATTCCAACGTATCGCGTCATGCGCTAGATTGCGTATGCTCGAACTATTCTGGCGATCGACGGGATTACGTCATGTACGCCCCTTCGGCCCTTCACCCGGCGTGGCCCCGCGCGGCCATTAGTGCCGCGCTTGCAGCAAAAAGCTAATGCGGCCAACCCGGCGCGCGGTGTTCTTCGTCGGCTCGGCGATCCCGGTGGCCTTGCTGGTCTCGGTGATCGACGCTGCGTCGTGGCCGCTGGCCGCCGCCTATCTCGTCGGCACTTTCGTTTCCGTCGCCATCGATGCTTTTCTGTCCCTGCCACCGCGCGATCTCGGCGTCGAATTCCACCTGCCTCCGCTTCTCTACATTGGCTCGCAGGATCCCCTCGAGGTCACGCTGACGGCCCGGCGGGGTGGCCGTCCGGTGGCGGTCGAACTGGCCTGCGATACCGGCGCCTTGTTACGCCGAACGACGCGCCAGAATGGCACCGTCTCTGCCGATGCGCCGGCGGCACTGGCGCTGCCATTGGTCCCGTTGCGTCGGGGGATCGCGCGTGTCGAGCGGTTGTGGCTGCGCTGGCAGGGGCCGCTGGGTCTGATGTGGCGGCAGCGCATCATTGCCATCGATACCGATATCCCGGTGCTGCCGAACGTGCGCGCGGTGCGCGCCGCCGCCCTGCAGTTCTTCTCGCGCCACGCCCCGGCCGGTCAGAAGTCCCAGCGCCAGCAGGGCGACGGCTCGGACTTCGATGCCTTGCGCGAGTGGGTTCCCGGGCTCGACGGGCGCAGCGTCGACTGGAAACATTCGGCCCGACACCTCAAGCTGGTGTGCAAGGAGTTCAAGGCCGAGCGCAACCACAACATCATCCTCGCCTTCGATACCGGACACCTGATGAGCGAGCCGCTGGACGGGGTGCCGCGGCTCGACCGGGCGATCAATGCCGGCCTGCTATTGGCCTACGCATCGTTGCGCGAAGGCGACCGGGTCGGGCTCTTCGGCTTCGATTCGGCCGTGCGGCTTTATAGCGAGCCGGCCGGGGGCCTGCAGAATTTCGCCCGCGTCCAGCGCGCCACCACCGAGCTTGATTACCGGCTCGAGGAAACCAATTACACGCTCGGTCTGAGCCACCTGCTGGGCCGGCTGCGTCGGCGTTCGCTGGTTGTACTGATGACCGACTTCGTCGATACGGTGACGGCCGAGATGATGCTGGAGAACGTCGCCCGATTGACCCACCGACATCTGGTGATGTTCGTCAGCTTTCAGGATCCGGCTCTGAAGCGGATCGTTGACGCCCGCCCGGCCAGCATCGACGCCATGGCAAGGGCAACCGTTGCCCACGATTTCAACCAGGAACGCTCGGTGGTGATGGAGCGGCTGACCAGGCTCGGCGTCCACTGCCTCGATACCGGCCACGAGGCTTTGGATAGCGCGATGCTAAATCGCTACCTTCTGATCAAGAGCCGGGAGTTGATTTGATCGAATGAGCGCAGCCGAAGCCAAGCAAACGGCCCCCCGAGCCCTCAAAGATTTAAAAAGCACGTCGTTTCGTCGCGAGCGCGAGCCGGGTTGGCGGCGGCTCGAAGCACTGCTCGAAAAGGCCCGCACCGGCGGACTGGCTAAGCTCGAAACATCCGAGCTGTTGAGCCTGCCGATTCTCTACCGGGCGTCCCTGTCCTCGCTCTCGGTGGCGCGCTCGATCTCGCTCGACCAGAACGTCGTGCGCTACCTCGAAGGCCTGGCCGGCCGGGCTTACCTGCTGGTCTATGGAGGGCGCTCTAATGCGCTGGCGGCGATCGGGCGATTCTTAAGGTACACCCTGCCGGGTGCGGTGCGCGCGGCCAGCGGTTATATCGCCCTGTCGGCGTTCGTTCTGGCTCTTGGCGTCGTCGTCGGCTACGTGCTGACGCTTGGCAACGCCGACTGGTATTACAGCTTCGTTTCCGACTCGATGGCCTCCGGGCGAGGTCCGGGCGCCGAGACCGACACCCTGCGCGAGGCATTGTTCCGCGACGGGCGAAATACGCAGGAACGGCTTTCGGCTTTTGCCTCGTTCCTGTTCTCCAACAACGCGCGGATCGGCATGCTGGCCTTCGCGTTGGGTTTTGCTTTCGGCGCGCCGACAATTGTCCTTTTACTGATCAACGGGCTGACCCTCGGCGCCTTCGCCGCGCTCTATGATGGGCGGGGCCTGGCTTACGAATTCTGGGGCTGGCTCCTGATCCACGGAGCGACCGAGTTAACCGCGATCGTCCTGTGCGGCGCCGGCGGGCTGATGCTGGGAGCGGCGGTTGTCTTCCCCGGCGAGCATAGCAGGCTGGTCAATCTTGGCCGCGCCGGGCGCCGTGCCGCGGTCATCGTCATCGGCGCGGTGATTATGTTCTTTATCGCCGCCCTGCTCGAAGGCTTCGGCCGCCAGCTCATCCTCCATACCCCGACCCGCTATATGATCGCTGCTGCAACAATGGTCGGCTGGCTGTGGTACGCGATGCGCGCGGGGAGGCGCAATCGATGAGCGAGAAGACCGCACCGGCGCATGCCGGGAAGCTGACCGCGCTAACCGGCTCTCGGCTGATGCGTTCGATTTCGACGCCCGAAGGGGTCGTCCTGCCGGTCGAGCTTGGCCAACGCGGCGAGCGGGCCGTCGCCTTCATCCTTGATATCCTGATCGTCTTCGGCACTCTGTTCGCCATCTATTTCGTCCTGGCGCTGACCATTCTCGCCAGCCAAGGCACCAGCGGCTGGCTGTTCTCGGCGGTCTTCCTGCTTTCCTTCTTCGTGCGCAGCTTCTACTTCGCCTTCTTCGAGCTGCGCTGGCAGGGCACCACCCCGGGCAAGCGGGCGATGGGACTGCGGGTGGTCGACCGTGCCGGTGGCCCCTTGCGCGCCGATGCGGTTCTGGCCCGAAACCTGATGCGCGAGATCGAGGTCTTCCTGCCGCTCTCGCTGCTGATGAGCCCGAGCGGTACGGGCGGCGGCTGGGGTCTGCTTATGACGATATTATGGATGGGGATCTTCATGCTGATGCCGCTGTTTAATCGCGACGGCTTGCGGGTCGGCGACATGATCGCCGGCACCTGGGTGGTGGTCGCGCCCAAGGCGGCACTGCTGCCGGATCTGTCCGAAGCCGGATCCGGCGAGCCGGAAGCGGAGCCGCGCCACGGCTTTACCAAGGCACAACTCGACACTTACGGAATCTACGAGCTTCAGACTCTGGAGAATGTGCTGCGCGAACCCGGCGTAAACGCTGCCGATATGCGCGCGGAAGTCGCCAAGCGGATCATGCGCAGGATCGAGTGGCCGGAAGAGGCGGGGGTGGAAGCGGACACCGATCGCTTCCTCAATGAATATTACACCGCCCTGCGCGGTCACCTCGAACGCAAGTTGCTGTTCGGCGTCCGCCGCCGCGACAAGCACGACAGGAAATAGCGTTAGGTAGGAAGATATTTCAGTCGAAGACAGCGGCGATATCGTCGATGGCGAAACCTTCCTTTGCGACACGCAGATCGTGGTAGCCGACCGTCGACATCACCGCATTAAGCGCCAGATAGATCGAGACGAGAACACCGGTCATGATCAGCCCCGCAACGCTGCCGCCGCCAGCGAATGTGAAGGGCAGCAGCAGGAGGCCGCCGACGAGGTTCGTCACCCAGTTGATCAGCCACAGGATCATGATGATACCAAAGGCGCGCCAGCGGTTGCCCTTGGTCAAGGCGATGCTGCGCGAGAGCCCGTGCAGGATACCCCGGCGCTCGATCACGACCACCGGGACCGCCACCCACAGGACGGTGATGACCAGGAAAAGCGGAAAGAGCAGCACCAGAAACATCAGCACTGCAAATCCGCCCTTGAGATAGATCGCCGCCAGCGCCGAGGGCACCATGGACAACACCAACGCCAGCACGGTGACGATGGCGACGCCGAATACCGGCACCGACAGGGAAAAGCCGCGCAGGAGGCAGCGGGCGATGCTGGGACGCTGGCCGCGCAACGCCTCGAAGGCGCCGTGCGCGATGGCGGCGGTCGCCAGGTAGGCGAGCAGGATCGGAAGCAAAAGGATCACCGAGGCCAATATAACGACCGAAGTGCTCGAGAAATTTGCCGTGAACAGCTCGCTTATCGTCGAAAGGACGAGGACGTAAGGCATGAGCACAATCAGCGCGACCAGCCCGAAAGTGATGAAGTTGCGGAAGAGAATACGGAAACCCCGGCCGAGCACGCTGCCGACGCGGAAAGGGTTGGTGATGCCGTTGCTCATGAGCGATCTCTGCCTTGGTTCGGGCCCATTACGTCGGTTTTAGCCACAGTCTTCAATCGAACACCCGGGCGATTTCGGTGACGCCGATGCCTTCCTTGGCGACCCGCAGATCGTGATAGACGACGGTCGCCATTACCGCCGCCAGCGCGGTCTGGAAGGCGGCCAACAAGCCGGAGAGACCGGCATTCCAGGCCAGCGACGACGATGTCGGCGCCCCGCCCGTCACGAACGGCACATTGACGATCAAGCCGCTGGCGGCATTGATCAATGCGAGGATGACGATAATGCCGAAGACCCGCCAACGGTTGCCCTTGGTCAACTCGGCGCTGCGGCGCATCGCGTTGGTGACGCCGGGCCTCTCGACGACCGCCACCGGGATCGCCACCCACAACATCGTCAACACGATGAGCCCCGGAACGATCAGCAGGACCAGCCCCAATAGAACGGCGAGGGCGGAGAGAATGGCCACGCCGAGCACCGGAAATACCAGGGCGAGCCCGCGCGAAAGGCAGTCGCTGATGCTGACGCCTTGACCCTGCATGGCCTTAAATGTGCCATAGGCGATGGCCGCGGTCGCCAGGTAGGTGAGCAGCAGGTTGAGGAGCAACAGAACCAGCGTCATAAGGCTTTGATTGAATGCAATTTGACCTTGCGAGATCAGCATAAGCAGCAGGATATAGGGGATGATAACGAGCAGCGCGATCAGGCTGAAGGTCACGATGTTGCGAAAATAGATCGAGAACCCCCGTTCGAGCACGGACCCCAGGCTGAATGCTGTCTTGGTCTCCTGAGCCATTAATTCCCCCGTTTGTTTACCGCGCACACAAGCCGATTTTGAACATAATGGTCTGCGCGTGCGAGCCCTGCAAGCGTGGCTTTCCTCGATGAACGCGGGTGGGGGAACAGAATATCTGCGCAGAGCTTCCCGGAAATGGGCGCTACCGCCCCGCCAGAGCGCCTGCGCCGGCGAAGCGGGAATGCCCGGCGCATTGCTCCTCGATACGCAGGGCCTCGTTCCATTTGGCCATGCGCTCGGAGCGGGCGAAGGAGCCGACCTTAAGCTGGCCCGCCGACCAGCCGACGGCGAGATGTACGATGCTGACATCCTCGCTCTCGCCCGACCGGGCCGAGACGATGGTCGCAAAGCCGGCCTCCTTGCCAGCATCGAGTGCGGCCTTGGTCTCGCTCAGCGTGCCGGCCTGGTTGGGCTTAATGAGGACAGCATTACAGGCGCCCGATTGCGCCGCTGCACGAACCCGCTCGGCGTTGGTGACGAGGTAGTCGTCGCCGATAATCTGCAGTCGTTCACCGGCGGCCTCGGTAAAGGCGGTCATCCCTTGGGTGTCGTCCTCGGCGAAGGGATCTTCAAACGAGACGATGGGAAAGCGCGCCGCCCAGTCGAGCAGGAGCTCGCTAAATGGGCCCCGCTCGAAGCAACGATCCTCGATGGTCAGCCAGTAGCGGCCGAGTTTCTGCAGTTGGGTCGCGGCGATGTCTAAAGAGAGCGCGATCTGCTCGCCGGGGCGAAATCCCGCCCGCTCGATCGCCCTTACGGTCTCGGCGAGCGCGTCTTCGTTGGTGTTGAAATTGGGCCAGTAGCCGCCTTCGTCGGCGACCCCGGTCAGGCGCCTTCGCTCGGCCATGTTGAGCCCCGCCGCCCGGTAGACCTCCGCCGACCAGGCCATGGCTTGGGCGAAACTGTCGGCGCCGACGGGCATGATCATGATGTCCTGCAGATCGATGCGCGCGCCGGCGTGGGCGCCGCCGCCGAAAATCTGCACCTCGGGGAGGGGCAAAACCGGCTCGCTCTCGCCCAGCAGGTGGCGCCACAGGGGTAGTTTATGGGCTGCCGCACCAGCGTGGGCGACGGCCATCGAGACGGCGATGCAGGCGTTGCCACCGAGGCGGGATTTATCGTCTGTGGCATCAAGATCGATCAAGGTTTGGTCGACCGTCTCCTGCTGTGCGCCGTCGAGACCGGTGAGGGCTTTTGCGATCTCGCCATTGACGTTGGCCACCGCAAGGGCGACGCCGTAGCCACCGAACGCTGTCCCGCCGTCGCGAAGATCGACCGCCTCGCCCGAGCCGATCGAGGTCCCGGCGGGAGCGATCGCCCTTCCGAGCGCGCCACCTTTCAGCGTCACTTCCGCCTCGACCGTCGGCCGCCCGCGCGAATCCCAGACCTGGCGGCCCTTGACCGAAGCGATGCTCGTTTTGCTCATGCTCCAAGCTCGGCCGACCAGCGCGCACGGATGCTCGCCAAGTTCTCGACGGGCTCCGCGATCAATGGCCGCGCGGTCCTTCGCACGCGCTCCCTGTCGGCATCGGCGGTAATGTATTCGGCTGGCGACTTGCCGTCGACCCGGGCCAGGAACAACGCTGGCAGAAGGTGGGCGGCACGGGCCTCAAGCTCGGCCCGCGGCTCCCAATCGACACCTTCGAGATAGCGACCGGTGAGGGCGTCGAAGCAGGCCAGGAAGGCGTTTGTGCTGGCCGGCGTCCACAGGCATTTGAGCAGCATGTGGTTGAGGCAAAAAGCGAGGTCGAAGGCGGGGTCGCCGTACCACGCTGTCTCGGCGTCGAGGAAGACCGGGCCGTTTTTGCCGACCATGATGTTCTTGGGGCTGACATCGCCATGAACCAGCGCGCGCTTGGTCGTGGCGGTCGTCGCCGCCAATGCCTGCAGGCGCGGGGCGAGGTCGTCATGGACGCGGGCCGTGGCGATCAGGTATGGCTCGAGGCGGATTGCGTAAAATATTTCGTCGGCGGGAAATCGCTCGGCGATGTCCTGCCGACCGGCGCTGGCGCCGTGGATCATGGCAAGCGTGCGGCCGACTGAGCCCGCGAATTCAGGATCGGCGCGCCCGGCATGAAGTTCGGCCTTCCATAACGGGTTGTCTTCGGGCGGCAGCCAGGCCATGACCACCAGCATCGCCTCCTCGTCGAAAGCGAGCGCGCGCGGCGCGGCACCGGGGGCAACGGCGTTGGCGAAGCGGATCCATTCCCATTCGTAGCGCCCGCGTTCGACCGGCGCTTTCCAGATCTGGGGCACCCGAAGTTGGGCCAACGCCCGTTTTATGCAAACTGGCCCATCGTGCAAATCCGCCCGCCAGATATCGGAAGATACCCCGCCGGCTAGTCGGGTCAGGCGCGGCACCTCGTCGGGGCCGGCGAGACCGAGCCGGCGCAGCACCAGGGCCATCTCGGCTTCGGGATTGGCTTGGCTGGCGCCTTTGGCTGGTGTCTTGGCTGCCTGCTTGCTCACCGTCGGGTCCTGCCATTCGTTCGCTTGCGGCGCGCGCGCACTTGGGCGATGTTCGCGCCATGAAAGTTCTGTTCCACTACCACAGCCGGCCGGCGCTCAAGGCGCGGCTGGCCCGCCTGAACATTGAGGGGATCGAGGTCGAGACCTGCCCCGAGGCGGACACGGCGCTCTTCAATCGGATGATCCCAGACGCAGAAGTGCTGTGGCATGTGCTCAAGCCGGTCAGCGCGGCCGTCATCGCGCGCGCCGGTAATCTCCGGCTCATTCAAAAGATCGGCGTCGGCGTCAATACGATCGATCTCGAAGCGGCCAA
>JAPULJ010000600.1 GCA_027295145.1 Alphaproteobacteria bacterium
GGTGCGCGACGTCGCCGAGATCCGCGAGTTCGGCTTTCCCTGCTTCGCCCGCGCCACGGTTCCGGC
The DNA here is from genome assembly GCA_027295145.1 of Alphaproteobacteria bacterium. Taxonomy (GTDB): domain Bacteria; phylum Pseudomonadota; class Alphaproteobacteria; order JAPULJ01; family JAPULJ01; genus JAPULJ01. The sequence continues at coordinate 67 of JAPULJ010000600.1, forward strand.
CGGGCCGCACAAGGGGTTCGGCGGCATCATCGACGGCCCCGTTTCCTGCGCCGGTTGCCCGGTCAAGCCGGGCGATTTGGTTCTCGGCGACGACGACGGCGTCTGCGTCGTGCCTCTGGAACGGGTGCGGGAAATCCTTGCCGCGTCCTTGGACAAGATCGCCCAGGAAGAGCGGATCAACGCCAATACCGCGGCCGGCGTCTTGCCGAGCGACGGGATGGGCCTGCCGCAAGACCAAGCTGGTCGAGTTCGGTCGCTTTGCCCAACGGCACGCCGGCAAGCGAGGGCGTCAACGTCCGGAGACGATCTACTTTCTGGGCCAAAGGTCATCTCCGGTGGGAGGTATTCAACCGGATCAAGGCGCGGTGGCCGCTACCGTAGCATGACGCAGCCGGCTGGCCTCCCGTCCGCCGTCGCCAGCAGGATGGCGCCGTCGGGCGTCACTCCGTGGCGGTCGGCTCAGGCTGCAGAGGAGCCTGAAAACGGAACATCAGTGTCTGACGACACTCAAGAATCAAAAGATAATGACGGTGATGCCAAGGTAGACCTAAATGACATAATGCATCGTGCGGCGAAGATAATGTCCCAGGCACAAGGGGGTTAAGTCCGAAACTCGTCGGATAATTTGGATCAGCTCCACCACCCGGCGGACCACCTTCGGCGCAAGCGGCCGCTTCCCCGGCGGTCGGGTCTTGTCATAAAACAACCCATCCACCCGCTCTTCCATGAACCGCGCCTGCCGGCGCCACACCGTCGGCGTGCTCTTGCCGGTCCGGCGCATGATCTCCATGGTGCCAAGGCCGTCCGCCGTCAGAAGCACGATCCGCGCTCGCCAGACATGCTGCTGTGCCGCCTGAGGATCGCTAACCAGCGCCTCCAGCCTTGCGCGCTCGACCGCCGTTACTTCGACGAAAATGTTCGATCTCATGGCAGCAGAACCGCACGGATCGAACCGCAGGGGAATCTTTTGTTAGCGACTATCCACTAGTCGATAATCTGGTAGACCTATCTTGTATCCGGCCCTCGGCGTTTCTTCCTAAGATCATGGCTTCCGTGTCAGTCTCGGTCTCGATTAGTTCCCGTGAAGTGGGATCACGATACAATATTGATGATTTACTCTTATGCGGGTGCATAGGTTTTCTGCCTTCAATTGATTCGCCATCGAGCCGGCCAATACTCGGTAGAAAATCCCACGGTTTTCGATGCTTACCTTCCGCACGAGCAAACGCATGTCTGATAGTAGCTCACCATGAATCCTGCTCAGCCTGGCCCATTCTCCCGCTGTATCATGTCGCGATTTGACTGATGACAAATGCAGAGCATACTGGACACGACCGATTGGAATCGAAGTTTCCCGGTCGCGCTTTGGCTTTCCCCTCGGTACAAGGCTTGTTGTTTTCGGCCTATCGTCATTGAGGCGAATGACAGCCCGCGCATTCCTAAGGTCTTGATAGTCGAGTCCCTGTTGCCTCGCGCGTGTCATAGCATCCGAACGTCCTTCATCGGTCATAAATCTTTTGACAGCTTCGCGTCGACGCAATGCCCGTTTGCGTGCGTCACCTTCAGAATAATGCTCCGCGGCGCGGGAGTACCAGATAAATGCCTCAACATCATCCTGCTCCACTCCTTGACCGGTCTCGTACATGACGCCAAGGTTATACTCCGCTGAGGCATCGCCGCGTTGCGCTTTGACTCGGAAATCGCGTAGGGCGCTCGCGTAATTACCCTTTACATAGGCCTGCCATCCATTTTCTATCGCGATCGATCCGACGCTGCCTATGCAGAGCGTTAAAATGCCAACCGCTGCGAAACGCCAGTATCGACGAACCGCACCGGGCTTCGCTAGCTTTGGTGGTGACAAAAGCGAGGTGCGTCTGGAGGCAGACTCTTCAGCAGCTGCGCCTGCGCGTTCCGCGCGAGGGTCATTGAACCGACGGTCGCGCTGAAAATCCTGGGCCGGATTAGACCGTACCATTGGCTTCGGCCCAAGTCGGAGCCCGAGATTATTGACGACTTTCGCAGGCCTCTGCTTCGGGTAGGATTCGGGTCAGCAGCGACGATGCAGACCTATTCAGCTCGGCCGGGTGATCCCTTAAAAATCCGACCGTCAGAGTGATTAAATTGGGAAGGCTATACGCACTTTGCGATCCACAGGCATTTCCATGCGCCGCATCGACCGATGCACTATTCTGATCGGAGGCGCTTGCTAAATAGCCCATGCAATATCCCATGCCGAAGTATGAGCCCTGGGATGAGCACATGTCCAAGATCAGTTGTCCGTCGGCGAATTGCGGCTCGGCGTGACTCTGCTGCGTGGTCCCCACGACACCAATGAGGCAGGCGACGAGGAGCGCGCTGAAGGATACCTTAAGTGAGCGCGCGTGGTTCCAACGGTCGAGATGGAGACAAACCATATCGTTCACTTCGTGTTGCTCGGATAGATACGCTTGTGCCCGCTTATATGGTGTTATGGTTATTAAAGCCTTAACTCAGCGAATATATTGTCGGGAAGGGTCGCGCCACCCGGCGCAAGATCTCCAGCGCAATCAGGTCCGGGGCCGGACACGACTGCCGTGATGCTTTCCTCAGTCTCATAAAGCCTGCGCCAAGATCTGCATCCGATTCTGGGGCCATCCCGGCTACCACCTCGACGCCCGGCGCACCGGACGCCGCCCCGCTGCCCCAGCTCATCTGCCAATCCGTCTCGGCATGAAATCCCGGAGTTTTCACCGGTTGGCCGCAAGGTCAAGCGCTGGCGCGATGCCGAAATGGCGCTGCGTTGGACTGCCACCGGCATGCTGAAGGCCCAGAACATCTTCCGACGCCTCAAGGCCTACCGACAGCTGCCCATATTGCGCAACGCCCTGCGGGAGCACATGCGAAAGGCTTAAGCCGAAAGCACCATAGTGAAACCATCATGAAGGCGGCGTAGCCCCACCAACCAGCGATGCCTGCCTTGCCTTTGTCAACAGAGAAAGGGACATCGCCTGGTATAGCCTAATTGCCCTCGAAAATCGTTGGCAGGAATTTCGTTGGCACGAATTAGGATTTCCAGACGCCCGTCGGACTTAGTTCCGATATAGTGCCCACGGATCGAGTACCTGCTCAGAAAACGGCGGGCCGTCGTCCGAACCAGCTGTCACAGGAGTGCGCGGGTTCGCCACGAGCCATGCCTCAATTATTACCGTAGATATTTTGGAAATCATATTGAAATCAATGGAAATTTTGATTCCGGCTTTCGCTAATCGGTGACGGATCTCTGCGACCAGCGTGCCGGCTCGAATACTGCGCAACGCAATGATGGTTTGTTGGCCCGCACACCGCTGCCCATTTATGGCGCGCCTTCTGACAGGGTTCCAGACTGCCCGAACGATTGCGATCAACAATTTATTAACTATAGCGATGTCAGACTTTCGAGAAATACGTTTCCGTTGGTCTAAGCGCTGCCTCCATCACCGCGCGCTACTACGATAGGAGAACGTACAGTGAGATCCCAAAGCCAGACATTCGAACCAGGTCCGCCTGGGCAGCGCCAGCAGCACATTTCAGAACCAGACATCCAATGGGACGATGTTTTCAGCGAATCGTGTGATCTGCTCGGCAGGTTTGCCCACCAAGACGAAGAATTGACCGCGCCGAAAGAGGCTGGCAGCGATACCTTGGGGGCGGAGACAATTCATTTATGGCAGGCATGGGAAGTTATGCGTCGTGGTATGCGGTTTCCCGTGTTGGGCACACACATTGCGGAGCTTTGCAGGCGATTCAGGGATAGCGTGATCATACTCGACCTACGCCGCCAAGATTCGGAACCGACGGTCTCCTTTGCCGGCCGTATGTACTGCAAGGGCATTAATGAAAATCCGGCGGGCTCGCTCATTTCCGAGCTAGAACCTGGCTCGCCAATTTCCCAGATCACCACAAAGTATCATGACGTAGTGGCGGATGAGGCTCCGGTTGCATTTCCCGCTAATTGCGAGGGCATAATGCTGCCCATGAACTTCATTCTGCTTCCATTCAGCAAGGATGGAGATACTCTGTGCTCAATTTTTTGCGTCGGAGTGCCCAACGAGAAGTTTTGCGGCAAAATATCTTCCGTGGCTCCGATCGACGATGACTCAGGATCGCCCCACAACAGGCCGCAGGGCGACAAGCAGGAAGATAGCCGGTTGGTCCGGGTGCTCGAAGAATGTCGATCCTTGGCTCGCACCTTTGAAGCCGGAACCGCGCGCTCAACCGAGCAGCTATACGATGTCCTGAAGAAAGCCTACGAACTCTGGACTGTAGCCCAGGAATTACGTATTGATTACAATAAGCTATGTGCCGATATTGGCATAAAAGTTCAAAAACGGGCGCCGTTCACACCAGTTCTCAAGTTGGTGTTTGGCAAGGATTACGACCGTTCCAGGCTGTCCGAGTATGCCGCGTGTATCAGCTATGCCAAGCGAATGGATCAATCGCCAAGCACCCTCGTCGGCTTCATCACGACAACAGAAGGCGGGATAAAAGGCTGCGCCAAGGCCGAGCGCGAGCTGTCCGGCTCGGCAAAACGGCATGCTCCCCGGAACCTAGACACGGTGTACGAGCGGCTCAGGAATGTCCCTCGAATCGCCAGCTTTTCTTGTGAAATCGAAAATTCTGGCGACGAGTTCTATCTTTTGCTTGGTAGAAAATGTCAGGAAGACAACAACATGATCGAGGTTATACAGATATTGGACGAAAAGACATTGCCGCTAAAACGGGTCATCGAGAAGATAAATTTATAGGTATGGACAAAATCCGTAGTGTCCGTCATCAGGTGAATTGACACCGATAGCAAGGAAAAATAACGGAGGCTCCGGCTCATCTTGTCGGTGATTTATTGGCAATGATTTTGCTCCGTTGTACCAGCGGTTCCGCAGAATATCTCCAAATAAATCTCACCGATTGTCGGATCGGTGGATCGGACGGCCTGTAATCGTGGGCTGCGTGGTACCGGGTCCAATCGCGTTTCCGCGTGTCCAAGGAAATTACCTCGTCATGCCAAACTAAGCAATCACCCCCCGTCGTGCTCGACGAGAATGGTGTCGGTCATGGCAGTCCGCCGAGGGCCGCCGTGCGGCAGCTCTCGATGGCCGACATCACCTTGAGCTGGCCGAGGCTCACGTGGCCGGTGTTGACTGTACGCCAGGCAGGGCCGTGGGCGCGGAAGATGTCCGCGACCTCCAGCGATGGACGCGGCATGACGCCGCCGGGTCAGGCAGGCGGCTTAACCGTCATACTGAGATACTCGAGCGGGCTCTTGACCGCGCGCAGGGTGGTGCTGGCGACCTGGCTATAGCGCGCGGTGGTATCGAGTTTGCTGTGGCCCAAGAGCACCTGGATCACCCGGATGTCGACCTTCTGTTCGAGCAGATGGGTGGCGAAGCAGT
>JAPULJ010000601.1 GCA_027295145.1 Alphaproteobacteria bacterium
GACTGTTGAGGATGATTCTACCTAGATCAGGCCAGGATATGGTCTAAACCCACGTGAAATATGGGAGTGGTGCCACTGAACGCCCGCGCATGGCCTCATTGTCTCTGGGGGAGAGTTTGGTTGAGAGCGAGCGCCCAGTGACGGCGCCGTATGCTACAGAGGCTTTTGGCATCCCGCAATAGGTGCATTTATCTCGTCTGCGCCATGAATTCTCGGTGTTCGAATGTCCGCTTTCGGCCAGAAGCGGACGTTAGCGTTCAACAACATTGTCTTCCATCCAAGCAACAAAGTCGTCGCCGAGCTGCGGCTTAACCTCATCCCAACTCTCAGCCAAAGATGGACCAGACCAGGGCTCCGCGTGAAATGCCAGATTCCAGCCGTCTACGGGGGGCGCGGGATTCAGTCCCGCCTGATACTCGACGAAGTACGCCTCAAGACCCCTGAGACGCCATAGGTTGAAGGACCTCACGCGGAGCTCTTCGGATTCGGTCAGGGCCTCTTGATTTCCGGCCTTTACCAAGAGATCCGCAAGCGCCTGGTCGCTGAATACGTTCTCGGCGGTCGCTCTCAGACGATCAACTCGTGCGGCTCGCGCCTCGGCTTCCATCAGCTCGTTATTCTGATGAAGCTCAACGCCGAGAAAAATAATGCCCGCAATCACTCCGAGATTGGCGAGCAATCCGACTGTCTGACCGAAATCGAGCTTCTTCAACTTCTCTCCCCCAGATATGCAGCAGCGTGCATATTAACGGTTAACGGACGTCTGCTTCCGGCCAGAAGCGGACATCTAAGGTTGATTCACCTCTTCGGGGAGTTCGTTATAGGGGAGTCTCAACCCGACGTTACAGCCCGAGCGACGTGTTCCAGATATAGACCGCCAGCGCCTTGATCGTCGCGGCGTCGAGCGTGTTGCCCCAGGGTGGGCACTCGCCCAGCCGACCGTTGGCGATCACATCATAGATCGTGTCTCTGTCACCACCGTATAGCCAGATGTCGTCCCGCAGGCTGGGTCCGCCATAGGGAACGTAGCCGTAGCTGTCGCCACCGTGGCACTCAGCGCAGATGGTAACGGTCGCTTGCGCCCGCTCCACGGCGGCGGCATCCGCTTCCCCACCACTCATATCCACGACCCACTCCGTAAGATCGTTGAGCTGCTCCTCGGAGAACCCCAATACCCCATAGCCAGGCATTTCCGAGTAGCGCGTGTCGGAACAAGCACCGTAGCTCATCTGGTCTTCAGGGCAATCACGGTTACGGACCCCGTAGAGCAACGTCTGCTGAATCGCCATGACCGGATTGACGTCGTTGAACTCTTCCCCGGTGATCCCCCACAGCCAGTCGTAGTCGACGAGATTGGGAACGCCGGGCTTCCCGGTCAGGTCGGCGCTATGACAGCTCGCGCAATGCTCACCTATCGCGGCTTCGGCCGTGACTCGCACGAAGCCACTCAATTCCTCATCGGCAGCGATAGCGTAAGGCGACGCGTTAAGCACTCGGTCCGCGGGGCTGTCCTGGGACTGCGCGGCACCGGAATAGCTAATCAGCAGCGCAAGACCCGAGGCTGCAGCGAACAATCTCATGATGATCGATCTCATGATGCGACTCCTCTGATTCGACGGTTATCGAGTACGTTTTAGTTGGTTAGCGTTCTAGGCGCAGACGTCTGTTCCATCAACTCGTTGTTCCATTCACCCGTCACGTCAATGAAGGCTTTGGCATCTTTAACAAACGCCCTGATCAGGTTGTGATTAAGATAGACGTAGCGACCGGACTGTTCGAAAGTATGTACGGCCGCAGCGGTGCCTCCTGCAGGCACAAGCCATGTTTCAAGGCCTTCGTCAGGGAGATTGTTGAACTTCCCGAAGGGCCACACCCAGTCGCCGTGGCCGCCGATCAGGTGAGGCCAGGAAGGATAAAGTGCCTGCGAGTGGAGCAATAAAACGGTCTCGCCTACCGCGGCTTCCAGACGAATGTCCTGAGTCAGCGCGCCAGTCTTACCGTTGAATACAACGTGCGTCGGCACAAGTCCGTCCATGACCTGCAACATAGCGCCCATCTGTTCTACGTAGCTGTTGGAACGTCTCCAAGTGCCATCAGCATTTTTCGGCACATAGTAATCTTGCTCACCAAAGTAGAAGACCTTGTCGTAGCGTATCGGATTTCCGTATCCATCCCGTAATCCCTCCCGGGGAAGGACGAGAATGGCGCCGTTGCCGCCAGTCACGACGTGATACGGCACCATGATCCCGCCAGGCGCGCAGTGATAGAGGAACAATCCCGCCTTAGTAGCACGCCAGGTCACAACGACTTCCTGCCCCGGAGTGACTTGCGTCAGTTCGCCGCCGCCGAGTGCGCCAGTCGAGGCATGGAAATCGACATTGTGCATCATCGAGTTGGACCCATCGTTGACCCGGAAACCGGCCTCCGTCGAAGCGCCGTTGTGAAGCGTCAGCTCTACCCAGTCATATTGGTGCACGACTGGCATGGGTCCAGGCACAGAGTTATCGAATGCCATTTGCCAGACGAAGACACCGGGAGCAATTTCTACTTCGCGCTCCACGATATTCATTTGGATCCGAACGATTTTCGGTGGACCGGACACGGCCTGCTCGTGCGAAGGCAGAAAAGGCGGAGCGACGAGATCCTGAGTGACGATTTCAGCGTCTTCGCGCTTGAAATTGACGATTTCAGGATCGGGGGGAATCTTCCAATCCACCGTCTGCGCTTCGGCATCGCCTGGTTCGCCGAAGCAAGCGACAACCAGCACGGCAGAAATCGCGGCAATCAGCAGCGACGGACACATCGATGTTTTGTTCATCATCTTCACCTCTGTTCGACCGCTCTGGCGTCTTGCAGCCTGTACTGCAACTGAAGCCGCTTCCGGTGAACGGCTGCTTCGGCCGAAAGCAATCACTCGCAGGGCTTGCGGACACCGAGCCCACGCACCGCTCGTTTCATTCGTTGCCTGATCTGAGATATTTGATTAGTGCCACGATTCCCAGCACAAGAAGAATCAGAACCAAGAGGCCGATCAGGCCCATTCCCCAACCCACGCCTTCCATTCCGTTCATCATCTGCTCCACTTTGTTCTCTTTGTTCCGCCCCCGGCATCGGCTCTCGGTATCTGAATGTCAGCGTTCGGCAAAAGGAGACATTCGGATTAGGTGCTGCCTCACGCGATTTGGCGTGTGGAGCAGCGTGCGATTTACTCCTCCGAGATCTTCGGCCCCACGAGGCCAACTGGTGCGGAGCGTGCTACTTTCCGACCCCGCTTCGGCGTCCCGTCCAACCCCCCCGCGATACCCCTCTCACGCATCCACTTGACCTGGGCGTCATACTTGTCTGCCAGGGATTGAGACTCTTCAGCGGGTCTGGCCCGTGTGGGTGCTGACGCGAGTACCAGACTCCCTCTAGTTTTCTTCAGTCGCCAGAAATGCATAGGTTTGCTGTTCTTGAGGGCTACGGGCCGAGGCTACGATTGTCAGGCTTATACAGCGTAGCAATCTCTGGCCGATTCCAGATACTAGAAATTTTACGAGTTCTCGATAGTCCGTGAGGGGCGGATTCTGCTGAACGTCCGCTTTTTCCTCCGCGGCAGACATTCACGAGCAGCAATGGCTATAGCCGTTTCAATGGCCGGCAGGATGGGCGCGGCCGGCTTCGGCGATAGGATATGTGTAGAAGACAAAGTATTGGATCGCTCGCGATCGGTGCCCATAGGCGCGCACCGCGAATTGTCTATCGGGTTGAGGTTTTAAGTCCGATCGTTGGCGACCAGCCACTGCGTTTCCTTTCTTGCGAATCTTCCTTACTTCACCATTGGACTAAAGTCCAATGGTTCCCAGTTCGCGCCGCATCGTACGCTCTTAACAGGCAATGACGCCGAGCAGGAACGAACCAGAGGAAGAGCCATGAAGTATGAGACTGGATTAACGAATACGTTTTTTCTTCTGGTTGCCTTACTACTTGCTGCGCCTGTGCTGGCGCAGGATGATCAATCTATCGGCATCGATTTTGCGATTTACCCGGACGATATCCCCGACGTTGGTGAACATTATTCACCTTTTGTGAACACAGCGTACCCGGACCGGGTCTACTGGGGTGACAGTCACGTGCACACC
>JAPULJ010000602.1 GCA_027295145.1 Alphaproteobacteria bacterium
TTCAACAACCGCGAAAAGATATCGTAGGCGCGCTCGCCGCGGTTGGTCTGCTCGACGACCATCGGGACCAGCGTGTTCATGTAAACGTCGTTTGGGTCGCGCATTGGGTGCTGCCTTTTCATGGGCGCGGTCGGATGGACCGAGCTGGTGTCGTTGGTGGGTCGGAGCGGTCAGGCTTTCTTTTTGGGAGCCTTCTTCGCGGGTGGTTTCGCGGCGGCGGCTTTCTCGGGGGCTTTCGCGGTCGCCGCCTTTTTCTTGCTCGGTGCTTTCTTGGCCGACTTCTTGCCAGCCGGCTTCGCCTGTTCCACCTCTTCGTCTGCCTTGACTAGTTCTTCGGGCGTTACTTTGCGATCGCTGATCTGGGCCAACTCGAGGATGAAATCAACGACCTTGTTCTCGAAGATGGGGGCTCGCAGATTGTCCTTAGCGACCGGATTCTTTTTATAGATCTCCATGACTTCCTGCTCGTGACCAGGGTGCTTCTGAGCCTCGGCGGCGACCGCCTGGTTGATCTCCTGATCGCTGACCACAATATCGTTGCGCCGACCGACTTCGGACAGCAGTAAACCGAGCCGTACCCGCCGCGCTGCGATATCGCGGTACTCCGCGCGCATCTCATCCTCGCTTTTGGCGGCATCCTCGGGGTCGAGCTGGCCCTCCTTGCGGGCTTTCTCGATCTGTTCCCAAATAATATCAAATTCGAGCACGACCATGCCTTCGGGTACGTCGAAATCGTGGCCTTTGGCCAGCATGTCGAGAAGCACCCGTTTGACCCGGTTGCGGGCAATCGTATCGTAGTTGCCTTGCAAGGTCTCGCGGACAGTGGTTTTCATCGCCGCCAGCGAATCGAAGCCGTTGGCCTGAGAGAATTCCTCGTCGATGTCGACCTGGACAGTCTCGCGGATCTCCTTGATGGTGACGTTGAACTCCGCAGCCTTGCCGGACAATTCCTCGTTGCCGTAATCTTCAGGGAAAGCAATCTTGACCACGACGTCGTCGCCGGCAGCCTTGCCGACGAGTTGATCCTCGAATCCCGGGATGAAGGAGTTGGAGCCAAGCTCGAGATAGTGATCCTCGGCCGTGCCGCCGGAAAACTCCTTGCCGTCTATGGTGCCGACGAAATCGAGAACGACAACATCGCCATTCCCGGATTTGCGCGGCTTTTCGAGGGATTTGTTCTGCTTCTGGCGACTGGCGATTTCGTCCATCGCCTGGTCGATTTCGCTGTCCGTAACCTCGGTGGTGAGGCGTTCGATCTCGATCTTGGCGAAGTCCATCGGCTCGAAGTCAGGCATCAGTTCGACGGCTATCGTGTATTCGAGGTCGGCGCCGACTTTGTAATCCTGGATCTCGATTTTGGGCTCCATAGCCGGGCGCATATCACGCTCGGCCATTGCCTGATTGGCGCTGTCGGTTACCGCCTTTTCAAGGATCTCGCCTATCACCGAATCGCCAAAACGCTGCTTCATGACCTGCGGCGGCACTTTGCCGGGGCGAAAACCGGGCACCCGGACCTGCTGGGCGATCTCGTCGAGACGGCTTTCCACCTTCGTCTCGATGTCCTTGGCGTCGATGACGATCTTGAATTCGCGCTTCAAGCCGTCTTGGTTGGTCTCGGTCACCTGCATCAGCTGTCCTGGATCGATCGTTGTAGTTTGAAGATTCGTTCTCGATTTAAGAATGGCGGGGTTGGTGCGGGCGGAGGGATTCGAACCCCCACGGATTGCTCCACTGGCACCTAAAGCCAGCGCGTCTACCAGTTTCGCCACGCCCGCCCCACCGGCAGGCGCGCAATGATTCCGGACGCCAACGCGCCGGTCGATGCGCTCGACATTCTATAGGGCCGGCACCCGGATCATTCAAGAGCGGGAAGCGCCAAGCCGCCGCAAACTGAGCGCTGCCGTGGCGCTAAGGATGGCCTCATCGTCGATGCCGTAGACCCGGTGCAGGTCGGTGATGTCCCCGGTCTGGCCGAAATGCTCGACCCCCAGTGCGTGGACCCGGTGCCCGGCCACCGCGCCCAGCCAGGCAAGCGTCCCCGGATGACCGTCGATGACAGTGACCAGCCCGGCGTCCGGCGCCAGGGGGCTAAGCAACCGTTCAATATGCGCGCTTTGCTGTGTGCTTGGTTGCGGGCCGGCTTCCCGGCGAATCTTTCCATTGGCGCTCCAGCCGGCATTGAGGCGGTCGGCCGAGGTCACCGCCAGGAGCCCAGCGCCGGGCACGTCCTCGAGGATCGCCTCATAGGCGGCAAGCGCGCCGGGCGCGACGGCGCCGGTATAGACGATGGCCAGCTCGGCTCCCGGGGCGGGTTCGCGCAGCCAGTAGCCGCCGGCGATGATATCCGCGCGCAACGCCTCGCTCATCGCCCGCCGGGGCTGGCCCAACGGCCGGGTCGACAGCCGCAGATAAACCGAGCCGCCCTCTTGGTCGCGAAGCCAAGCGTTGTCCCCTCCTCCACCTTCTCCTTCTTTCGGGCTGCCGCGCTGCATGTAGTCGAACGACCAAGACATGATCGCCGCCAGTTCGTCGGCGTAGGCCGGCTCGAAGGCGGCGAGGCCGTCCTGGGACATGCCGATTAGGGGGGCGGCGATCGACTGGTGAGCGCCGCCTTCGGGCGCCAGCGTAATCCCCGAAGGCGTGGCGACGAGCATGAAGCGCGCGTCCTGGTAGCAGGCATAGTTGAGGGCGTCGAGGCCGCGGCTGATGAAAGGATCGTAGAGCGTGCCGATGGGCAGCAATCGCGCGCCGAATAATTGGTCCGAGAGCCCCAAGGCGGCGAGCAGGAGGAACAGATTGTTTTCGGCAATACCGAGTTCGATATGCTGGCCCTGGCGGCTCATCTCCCAGATTTGCGCGGAGACCACTTTCTCGTCGCGGAAAACGTCGCGCCGGTCGCGCCTATCGAAGATGCCTCGCCGGTTGACCCAGGCGCCCAGACCGGTCGACACGGTAACGTCGGGCGAAGTCGTCACGATGCGCTTCGCAAGCGCCGAATCACCACGCGCCAGATCGTTGAGGATGCGTCCGAAGGCTTCTTGCGTGGACTGGCGCTCGCCGGTGGGCGGCGCAATATCCGGCGGAACCGCCAGTTTGGGCGCCTGGTAACGCCGCGGGTACTTTTGCGCGAACGGCACGTCCGCCAGAAAAGCCTCGATCTCTTCGCGCGGAATGCGCAAGCCTGCGAAGGGCTCCCACTCGGCGCCCTCGGACACCTTCATCGAACGTTGAAAAGACTGCATTTGTTCGGGATTCATCAGGCCAGAGTGGTTGTCCTTGTGTCCCGCGAAAGGCAACCCGAACCCCTTGATCGTGTAGGCGATGAAGCAGGTTGGCTTGTCGTCGTCGATGCTCTCGAACGTCTCGACCATCGATTCTATGTCGTTGCCGGCGAGGTTGGTCATCAGCCGGTGCAAGCCGGCCTCGTCGTGCTCGTCGAGCAAGGCCGCGATGCCCGGCTCGTCTCCGAGATCGGCGGTCAGATGCTCGCGCCAACCGCGCTCGCCGGCATGCGGCGCCACGTTGCTGCCAGGCGCTGCATGGACACCCGTCTCGCCCTTGTAACAGAGCGCCGAGTAGAGCGAGTTGGGGCAATCGTCGATCCAGCGCTGAAGCGCCTCGCCGCCAGGCCGGGCGAAAGCGCGCTGCAGCAGCTTACCGTATTTGGCCGTCACCACCCGCCAGCCCATAGCCTCGAACATCTCGTCGAAGCGGCCATACATCATGTCAGAGGCGACCGAATCGAGGCTCTGGCGATTGTAATCGATGACCCACCAGACATTGCGAATATCGTGCTTCCAGCCTTCGAGTAGGGCTTCGTAGATGTTGCCCTCGTCGAGCTCGGCATCGCCGACGATCGAGATCATCCGCCCCATTGGCAGGTCCGCTGGCAGCAACGATTTGAAATGCAGATAGTCCTGCACGAGGGCGGCAAAACTGCTCATCGCCGCCCCCAGGCCGACCGAGCCGGTGGAGAAGTCGACATCGTCGGTGTCCTTGGTCCGCGAGGGGTAGGACTGGGCGCCGCCCAGCGCCCGGAAGCGTTCGAGATTGTCGCGGGTCTGGTGGCCCAGAAGGTACTGGATGGCGTGGAATATCGGGCTGGCATGGGGCTTGACCGCGACCCGGTCCCAAGGCCGCAAGATGCGGAAATAGAGCGCCGTCATGATCGCCGCCACCGAAGCGCTCGACGCCTGGTGGCCGCCGACCTTGATCCCGTCGCGGCTCACCCGCAGATGGTTGGCGTTGTGGATCGTCCAGCTGGACAGCCACAAAACCTTGCGCTCAAGCTCGCGCAGCAATTCGATAGGATTGCGCTGTGCCTTGGCCCCCGGGGATGAGGAAATGCGGGACGAGGAAGTGGGAGCGTTCTTCGCTATGGCAGGGTCTCCAGGTCCGGGAATGGTCGGGGCGTGGGACTATACGACGGCTGCCGCCGGTGTGGCGAGGGGAGCAATCTTCCCTTAGCCCGCCACCCGCTCGTCGAAAGTCTGGAAGAAGGTTTCGACTGCGAGAACGCGCGGGCCTTCGCGATAGGAAGCGCAGTCGGGTTTCTCGAAAACGACGTCGAAGCGCACGTGGGGAATTCCCGAAGGATCATTGTAAACGGCAGTGATCTCAGCGGTCTCGACCATCGCGTCCTTGCGGATCCGGCGGAAGACACCGCCCGGCTTGACATATTCCAGTGTGCCATTGCGCATGACGAACATGCTGGTAAGACTGCGACGCTGTTCAGTCACTGAACTTTTTCCCCCGCGCCGATCTGGCCTATCGCGCAGACCTGCCGTGCCGATCCCATTGCCTGATCTATTTGAGAACGAAACCAAATTCAAGTCGGGCTGGGGCCAGAGCCGGGCGCCGGCTTCTGGGTATGAACCACCCCTTCCCCGCTCCGGTGTCTAAGTGGTGGTCAAGATAGAACGAGTCTTCAATCCGCTCCGGTTAACGCTACTAAGCACCAATCCCGGTGACCGCGTGGCCGCCATCGACGGGGATCACGGCGCCGGTGATGTAGCTGCCCGCCTCGGAGGCCAGCAACAGGAGTGCGCCATCGAGATCGGCAGAGATGCCGTAGCGGCGCATGGGAACCCGGACCAACGCTTCCTGCCCCTGTTTACCGCGCAAAAATTCCTGGTTGATCTCGGTTTCGATATAGCCGGGTGCGATCGCATTGACCCGGATCTTGTGGCGGGAAAGTTCGAAAGCCAATGAATGAGTGAGGTGCAGGAGCGCCGCCTTCGAGGCCGCGTAGGGCGCCAGATGTCCGGTAGTCTGCCAGCCGAGGATCGAGGCAATATTGACGATCGAGCCGCCATGGCCGTGCCGCGCCATGCATCGGGCGACCGATTGGGCGACCAGCCAGGCGCCTTTGAGGTTGGTGTCGAGCACTTTGTCCCAGTCGGTTTCGTCCTGCTCGAGCGCCGGCTTGACGACGGCGACACCAGCATTATTGACCAGGACGGCTATCGGCCCGAGCTCGGTTTCAGTTGCCGCGACCGCCGCCTGCACGCTGCTCGCGTCGGTCACGTCGAGGAACACCGGCATCGCCCGCCCATCAAAGCCGGAAATCTCCTCGGCCAGCGCCTTCAGCCGATCGATCCGGCGGGCAGCCAGGGCGACCTTTGCCCCGCCGCGCGCCAGGGTCAGGGCGAACTGCCGGCCGAGCCCACTCGAGGCCCCAGTGACCAGTGCCACGCGCCCATCGACGCTGAAACGATCAGTCATATTACACCTCGGTTAACGCTCTTCGCTTGCTACCGGCGCGATCCAGACACCAGGTAGCGAGCAGCGCAACTCCGATCGCCCCAGGCGAAAAAATCCAGTAGGTATAGGCGAGGATGACCGTCAGGGTCCATGATAGGATGCTTCCGATCGAGAAAATCTGGTTCACGACGAAACAGACGAGTTGACCATTGGAGCGAACGATTGCTCGCTTTAGCATCGTGGTGCGGTTTGATCAAAAGCTGACATATTGCTAGGTAGTCTGGCTATTTGGAGGGTTAGGTTTGATGTTCTTGCGAAACTACTGGTACTGCGCCGCCTGGCCGGAGGAGATCGGCGATTCGCCACTCGCGCGCACCATTCTTGGCGAGCCGATCGTCTTCTACCGGACCGGCGACGGCACGCCGGTCGCCTTCGAGGATCGCTGCTGCCACCGC
>JAPULJ010000603.1 GCA_027295145.1 Alphaproteobacteria bacterium
CAGAATCCGGCGGATTTCTCTCACGCAAAGATTATCGGCTCCGACGAGGCCTGGGATCGCCTGGCACGACTCGATATCACGGATCGCCGGCAGTTTGCGCTCCAAGCCAATGAGATCATTGGCCAAACAATGAAGCACGTAAATTTTAATGAAATCGAGAAGAACGACTCTGCCTATTATTACAGACTTACTGTTCCTATCTGGGAAAACTACTTCCTATATATATTTAAATTTCTGAAACCCAGTACCTATGGGATTTACGAGTTGAGCGGCTACAAGCGGGCCATCGAAAGAGGAGTCGGTCAATGCGGCCAACAGTCAATGGCGCTCATTGGCTTTCTGGAAGAAAAGGGCTTCAATACCGGTTTCGTTCAGCTGAACGGGCACGTTGTTGCCACGGTCGAAGTCGCGCCGGGCGAGTGGTATGTCTTGGATCCCGATTATGGCGTGAGCATACCCCGCTCGGCCGAGGAGCTGGCGAGCAGCCGCGAGCTGGTCGAAACCTATTACAGCCGATTTCTGCATCGGAATCCTTGGAGCATGTACGGCCCCGAGCCCCTCCGGGTGGCTTATGGTGGTGCCGGCCTGCGCTACCCGAGGGGCAGTGTGATCGAAGAACTCGCCTATGCGGCAAAATGGGCCTTTCCCGTCGTCTTGTTTCTTTTTGCCCTCTGGGTGTTATTTAGACGAATGGGAAAGCAGGCCGCCCCAAGTAAACGTATCAGGACGAATGGCTCATTGAGAGCGGTCGCACCCGGCGAACCAAATTCCTGGTAACAGACCGTGCATCTTGTCAATCTCCCCCGACAGGGGGGTCCTCGAGTGTCCCACATCCTGGGGGCGGGGGAGGCGGCTGGGGAGGATCTTCGCATGGTGAAAGGAGCGAAGCACCCGTATGGGCTCGGGCCGGTCCGGCGGCGAGTGTGAGAATGACCGGCGCGCTCGCGAAGGCCTTCAGGATAGCCCTGCGGAGCGACAAAGACGTGCCGTCATCGAGCTCTTCACGAGGCAATTCGCCCATGGCATGGCCCTCGTGTGGCGGATCTCTCCCGACCTAACGAGGCATTATCCCACCTGAATTTCGGGTGTACAAGTTCACTAACTCGGCGCATTCCGGCCAAAGCGGCGTCGCCGAATTTCATGTTCGTAAGGTCGAATAGGCCACTGGAACGCGATCGTCTGGGTCGTTTCCAGCGGATGACGTGATGATTCCACCCAAATTGGCTCAGCAACCACTACATCTAGAGCGCTTAAACTTCTAGCGGCACAGTGGTTCCAGTGAATCCCGCGATTCGGCGGACCACTAGCGACGCCCGTTTCGTCCTATGGAATCAAGTGTCAGAGCCGCGTCGCGAGAGTGCCCGCCTCAGGGCCTTTGTGGCCAGGTGTGTTATGAGTAACCAAGGTGGCATCTTCAGCCAGTGCGAGCGTATGTAGAGCAGCAGAGTGGCCCGGCCGGTGCTCCGGCCCGGCCGGTCGGGATGGCCCGGAACCAGGGTGCCGGGCACCAGGCGGTCCATAAGCCCCAGGATCGGTCGGGGTGGCGCGCCTACCGTCGCCGCGGCCATCACGTCGGCAGGCAACGGGGTGCCCAGTAGCCGGGTTGCATAGCGCAGCGCATAGAAAAGGGGCCGGACGAGATCCAACTCGAGCGCGCGCGGCACCAGTCCCGCCCAAAACCCCTGTTCCTCGCCGAAATGCACTAGAAGATCGTTGATGTCGGCAAGGTCTCTAATCCCTAAGTTTATTTCACCGTCGTGGAACAGGTGCGCGGCGCTGTGGAGAACCATGTCCGTTGGCGCCAGGATGTACAATAGAGGCTGATCCAAGGGCTTTGCGGACTCCCAAAGTCTTTGCGGATCGGGCCGCAACCGGGAGGTTTTGGGCAGAATGGTATGGTGGACGTCCACGAAGGTCCGGCGCTCGCGGTGGCGCAGTGGTGGCAATTCGTGCATCCAGCTCCTGAAGTAGCGCTGGTCATAGGGTTCCAGCATCACCTGTTCCCAGCCGTGTCTTTGCAAAGCCGCTTCTACGAGCCCGAGAGCTTCTTGGGGCACCATGATGTCGATATCCGAGACCAGGCGCCCGCGCGCCGGTGGCAAGTGCGCCACGGTATATGCGGCGCCTTTGAGGAGCACGATCGGAATCTCGAGATCGGCGAGCGCACGTTCGATCCGGTTTATTTCCCAAAAGATGCTGCGCTCGTGGCTGGCGGCGACGGCGGAAGCTGCGGCGAAATGTTCGCGCACCCTTTCGGGAAGCTGCCCATTCAGGCCGCACTCGCGAGCGGCCAAGGCAAGCCGGCCCAGCACCTTGGTGCGTCGCGCCTGGCGCAGCAACAGGTCCCACTCATCCACCGAGAGATCGGCAATAGATTCGGGGCGTGTGAGCGCAGCAAGCAAAACGTTATCAGAGATGTCGGTCCGCTTCATCAGCTGTTGATAAAGGCTCCGGTTCCCTCAAATCGCCCAAAAGCGTGACGGCTTCGTCGATAGACGAATAGGTGAACTCGTAGCAAGCGCACGTGTCGATCAAATTGCAAACCATCCTGAAGCCTGCTTCACCCAACATTGGGTAGTTGAGCGAGTCATTCGCAACCCGCAGAAAGCCTCTTGCCTTGGCAAGGGGTGTAAGTTGAGTTTGCCCGCCTGTTTCGAAGGTCGGGAAAACGATCCAGGCTGGGGCGGTGGGTTCATGGGCCCGCCGGACACTGTCGGTGGGTGGCCGTATATGCGCTACCGTTCCTTTGTGGGTGTCTCGTACTTCGGGTCCGAATACCGCATCGGGTGCGAAACGGCGGATCACCTCGATCGACTCATTTTTGAGTGATATTGCCCGGGCAACGGGAAGAAGCCTACCGTCTTGCGGGCGAATCAGAGTCAGTTCATCCGACAGCAGACGCCATCCGCGGCTTACCAAGGCGGCACAGAGCGTGCTCTTACCGGTCCCGGGCAGCCCCGGCAGAAGGAGTGCCCGGCCGTTCCTTTCCACGACGGCGGCGTGGAGGATGAGGAACTGATGAGCATGTCTGTAGATGCACCAGTTAAGGCCCCATTCCAACATCGGCAACGCCATCCGCCGGGGGAACAGGCGGAACGGCCTGCCGCCGTCGAACAGGAATTCAACCTGTCGACGCGCCCGGCCCACTAGACCCGGCACCGGTCTGAGGTGGACGTGAAAATCTATGATCCCTTGGTTTTCGACCGGAAAGTCGGCATAGAGCAGATAGAGTGGTTCAGCAAGTTCGGGCAGGGACGTCGAGATGCGTGAAACGAAAGGCCCTGATCGTATGGTGACACCGCCGTTCGCTAGCCGATCGGCGAACTGGGCAAATGTTAAATCCGAGACATTCACGAACGCGCAGGCTCGGCCAGACCGAGCTCATCGAACTGATCGCAAATGACTGCCAGGCGGTCCGACAATGCTTGCGGATCGAGCTCAAATTTGTCCGCAAGCTGACTTGCAAGTTGAGCGATGGTCCTTGGGCTGTCTTCAAGCTCTTTGAGGGTTGCGCCGGATAGCGCGTCTAACAAATGGGTCTGACCCGATGCCGAGTTAAACACAATGACCTCGTCGTCCCAGGCTCGCCATAGAAGTTGAGCGCCCGTCGGCAAACGCCAGCATCTGCTATCGGCGGTACCAACGACACTTTGATTTGTATCTTCAGGGCTCATCCGGCGATGCCCTAAAAATGCTGAGTACGACTTCGATAACAGGGCGCGGTCTTCTAGGATGGTCTGCGCACCTAAAAGAAGCTCTCCGGAATAATCAGGATGTCTCCCGGGTTCATCGCGACGTTTGCAGAAATTTCTCCATCCTTGACCAGATCGTCGAGACGGACTCGAAACTGCTTTTGTTCGCCATCGACGACGCGCACCAGGGTTGCCCTGTTGCCGCTGGCAAATTCGGTCAACCCACCAACCGCAATCATCACATCGAGTGCCGTCATATGGGCGCGGAAGGGAATTGCCTGTGGTTCTGACGCTGCCCCGACCACACGCACCTGCTGTGCAAACGGCCCTACGAAACCGGTGACGATCACCGTCACCAAGGGATCCTGAACATAGGCGCTCAGCTTGCCCTCGATTACCCGGGCCAATTCGGTCGGCGTTTTGTTGATGACTTCGAGGTCTTCGAGCAATGGAATGGATATACGCCCGTCGGGCCGTACCGGGACGGTGTCCGACAGCCCCGGGTTGCCCCAGACGAAGATCCTCAGCGTGTCACCGGGGCCGATCCTATAGAGAGCTGATGGCGCCTCCTCCGTGATCGCTGCAGCGGGCAAGTCCGGCTGTGTAGTGCAAGCGCTTAATGCAAGGACGACAGAAGCACACAGAATCTGTGTAAACTTGCCGAAATCGAGATTTCTAACGGTCATTGGAATGTCTCCCACGTTTCGTGCACAATGTACCGCAAACGCTTCAGAGTTCAAAGAGGCGTCCTAATGAAGGTAGGGCCTTATGTGTGAAATCTCCTCGATGTCAACGATTATAACAGGTGCCAGGAAAGGATTATTTCATACTCTAACTTGAACTTTAT
>JAPULJ010000604.1 GCA_027295145.1 Alphaproteobacteria bacterium
ATCCTCGATGAAGCGTTGCCAGATGCTGCGTTCGGCGGCATTGGAGCTCATGGGATTGATCCCATTGGTGCCAGATTCGATGATCGACTGGAAAGCCTCCATGCGCCCTTCCGGCCCAGAGTTGAAACGCTCGTGCATCCACTTGCCCCAGGGATCGGCGAGCAGGAGCGGATCGGACTGCTGGATCATGGGCGCCAACCCAATCATCTCCGCATGGTCGGTGATCACAAGAAAATCGAGCGGGCGTATGAGTTGCACCGGCTGGCCGGAGTTGGAGATGACCTTCTCTCCTCTGGCAAATCGATACCCTTCTCGAACACCCAGCGTTGTGCCCACAAGACCTGCGTCGACGGAGAGATTGGTGTGGAAATGGGTGTCCCCGAAAAGCACGCGGTCGGGATGGGCCCGGCCGACATAAGGCGAATAGACCTTCTGCGGCTCAAGTTCCTCAACCGTGATCACGTGATCTAGGGGCGAGGCCAGTGCAGGGATGGAGGCCCATGGCACCAGCAATGCGATCGCAATAAAACCTGAATTAAAAGCTCGCATAATCGACCCCTTCCAAAAAGCTGGTTACGTTTCTAAGTGCCCTGCTATCATCGGGCGGTAGGGTGCCTCAAGTTTTCCTCGAGGTGAAGGTCACGCGAACAGTGTGAACCTTAAATACTGCACCGGTCAAGAGACGGAAGAACAGGCCGCCAATCGCGATGAAATGAAAAACGGCTCCCGTAGGGCAACAGCCATCCCAGCGGATTAAACGGGCTGGCAAGCGTCTTATCAGCCAATCGAGTGTGGGCGATGGAGCGGCAGACGAGAGGCGCGTGAAGGGTTTGGCAGGTGGATCGAGTTCTATAATCAACGACGCCCACACACCGCCATTGGCGGACGGATGCCAGATACAGCATACTGATTCGGGAGAAAAACGGAGAAAACCGACTGGAAGGTCTAATCTGTAGCTTATATGCGCGTCAAAACCATCCAACCAGTGGAGCGTAGCTCATCAATTACACCACCCGACTCGGGCAACGTCTTGGCGGATCAGAATCGGAAGGTGAGCGCCATATACGGGCCGGTCATAAACACGTCGTAGGCGAACTTCCCGTCCGAGCGGTTGGTCGAGTAGTCGATACCGTAGAACTGCCAGCCGAACTTGACCGAGGTGCGCTCCCACGCCCGGTAATCGAAGCCGGCGATCACCTTCCACTGCAAGTCGTCGTCGCCGACCCCGAAACCACCGAAATCCGCCCGCGCACCGATTGTCCAGCGATCACTGATCTGCGCCATGCCGCGCACGCCGACGACCGGTTCGAACCAGTCCTCGGTGCCGCCCAGCGACTTCTGGAACCCCGCGCGCGGTCCGATATCGACACTCACATCGGCGTCGATCTCCTGGCGCAGTCTGTTGTAGCGGACGCCCGCCTGCAGGTCGATGGCGTAACGCCGCCCGGTCTCGTCATAGGCGCCGTGCGCGACGCGATAGGCGCCCAGCAGGTCGAACCAGAACTGCTTCATATCGACGTCGACGCCGACCGTTCCGCCCGCGGGCAATCCGATGGTCTCGTCGCCGCCGATGTTCACATAATACGCGTCGATGATGAGCCCGAAGTCGCCCTTCCACGCCTCGACCCGCCCCGAAGCCATGAAATTCAGGTAGTTGAGTAAATCCTTCAGGTTCAGGTCAAGGTCGACGCTGCCGCCCGCGACCGTCGAGGTTCCGGTCGTCGAGACCGGAGCGAACAGGTAGGGCTGCACCGAGAACCGCCACTCGTCGTCGCTCTTGCCGCCGAGCCCGAGTGGGTCAGCGAACGCGATCCCAGACTGTCCGATCATCAGCGCAGCGAGACCCGCAGCACCCGCGCGCCCGAGGTAAGTTTTCAAGCCCATCTGTACGTCCTGTTATTTCTGATTGTTCAACTCATTCCCGTCAGTTGACCATAACTGCCTTATAGGGTGCCATAGGGAGGAGCCCCGGTGGTTCAGAGCCAACTGAGCCCCGGGTCGGCCTCTTGGCGCTCAACGACACCGATCGCCAAGGCACTGTTGGCCGTTGCCCGGAACACCTCAGCCCGGCGACGCGGTTGAGAGCAAGAACACCGCGTATACAGTGGCGCCAAGCACGAATGCGGCCACGTCGGCAGACCGTCGGCCCGGGCTGTCTCGATGCCGACGACTCGCCAAACACTGAGAGGCGTCCACCGTAAGCTCAAGCTGACAGGCGTCCCTACATGAACGTCGCTCGGCCCGTATGAACGTCGTACATTGCGCCCGCGAGAGCAATGTCTCCCTTTTCTGCCATTTTCCGGAGGATCAGGCTCCGCAATCGGATCCGCTCGATGGTGAGCTCAACATTCTTGTCTGCGACAGCTTGCACAAAGTCCGCATTCTTCGAAGATCGATCGCTTTCGAAGCCAGAGACGGCTGCCACAGCCGGCTTTATATTGGCTAGCGTCTGGGTCAGGTTACCTAGAACCACATCGTCGCAGGCGCCCTTCACTGCACCGCATTCAGTGTGGCCCACCACCAACACCAGTTTGGCACCGGCGGCTGCACAGGCGAACTCCAGACTGCCAAGCATATCATCGTTGACGAAGTTGCCCGCAACGCGTGCACTGAAGATATCGCCAATGCCCTGATCAAAGATCAGTTCATTGGATGCTCGCGAGTCGATGCACCCAACAAGAGCGGCAAAGGGATGCTGTCCCGTGCCGGTGCTCCTGACCTGCTCCATCAGGTCGCAGCTGAGAAGCTTGCCTTCGACGAAGCGGGCGTTGCCGTCCTTCAGCAGCTGCAGCGCCGCCTCCGGTGTCATGGCCGCCTGGCTCTCACGGGTCTGAGCCGCGCAGGACTGGACCGCATGTGCTGGGCGAACCGGCAGACCAATTGCACACCCACAGCCCGCAAGGAGCAGCGATGTCCCAGCCCTCTTCAGAAAGCGTCTGCGGTCGTTCTCCAGAGTTGTCATGATGCAGTCCTCCCAAATGTTAACCGAGATTTCTCATAGGGCTTGCCTCCGGCGAGGCTATAGCCGCTGAGCGTGACTTCCAAGTTATATCCGACTGATTTTTCCGCAGGATGCCCCGAGTTGGGCGCTGAGCACGTGAGATCTCTTGTTTACTCCCGTTTACGACGTGATCTGGCCTGTCTTCGAACACACCTTTGCTATCGCCAGCATTGATTGCTGCCGATCTGGGCGTTCGTATCGCCGGCTTGTGCTTTCACTCGGCGATCGGCTTTCCCGGCACAGCCTCGTAGGGATCTGCGTGGGCAATTTTGGCGCGTCCCGTTTTGGTGCCGGGCAGGATCTCGAAGAGGGGATCGAAGTCGACCATCAGCGAGGCGAGTTGCGCCAGGATGCTTGCGTCGCCCTCGATACTGGCGGTCCCGTCGGCGATCTGATCCTCCAGCATTTTCTCGCCCGCCATCGTCCGCTCGAGATCGGATCGGTTAATGGTTAGCGTCAGGTCCGGGGTATCCGAGAGGAAGCCCGCAAGGTTGGTCAGTGTTGCGTTCACCATCTCGATCACGAACTTTTCGCCATTGTCAGGAGTAATGAGGTTCACCGTGAAACGCATCCCCTCGGCTTTCCGGCTGTCCATACGGATGCCTAGAAAGTCGAGCCAGAGCGCGGTCGACATCGCACGAACCATGTCAGGACCAGCAGTTTTAAGCGAACCGCCCTGCGGGATGCCGTTTCTCCGTTCATACGCCGCG
>JAPULJ010000605.1 GCA_027295145.1 Alphaproteobacteria bacterium
CATTGAAACGCATAATTTGGCATGCGATGTCCTCCATTTGTATCGCGCGTTGGGATCTGACCTACGCGCTCGCCTCATACGTACACCACCTCCGGGTGCACCAAAGACTCGGTAATCATCTTGATCAGTTCGGTATACGAACCCGCGTTTGAACGCGATTCACCTTGCACGCTAGCAGGCGTTCACCACACTGAAGTGACACCTACGCTACCGCCAGCGCCCGGGTTTGGCCAATAGCGCCTGAAATAGAACTGGATTTGAACGGCCGCTTTCTCGAACGTATCGCTCGAGTGGCGATCCGGGCCTGGGAACCGCCGCTCAGTCTTCTTGCCCTTGTTTGGTGGACACCTTGAAATTGGCGCGATAATGCGCTGTCGGCTATTCTTCTGGTTCCTCTTCTGATTCCTCTTCTGATTCCTCTTCTGATTCCTCCGCAGGAGTTAGTTGCTCTTCTGATTCCTCCGCAGGAGTTAGTTGCTCTTCTGGTTGCTCGTTATCACCGCCTTCACATCCAGCCAAACCAACCACCAGGCATATCGCCAATGCAATTGACCTCATAATTCCCCCATTCGCGAGTGCGATTCAGCAATCGGATAATTTAGTATAGACCTCCAATCGATAAAGCACCTGCTTAGATCTTATCTAGTTGCATACCAGTCCGTAGGTTGCCACGCGCAAATCAGCGAAGCGCCTGCGGACTTTTACCCGATAGGACCCATTTAGCTCTACTACTGTAAGGGGTGTCACGCTCAGGCAGGTCACGGCCAACTGCAGACAGAAGCTCTAGATAACCAACCTACAGCTCGATGATGTAACCATCAGGATCTTGTATATAGGCGAAAGGCACGCCTGGTTGATGCTCACCCCTTTCCACAAGTTTTCCACCTGCTGCTTCGACGTCGCTAATCGCTGACTCAAGGTCTGAAGTATTTTCTCGTCGGAAACCAAAGTGAGCGATACCCGCGTTTATCCCCGCTTGGTGCGCTTCAGACGAATCCTCGTTCAGGGTAATGGTGTCTTTACTTCCCGGTGTGTTTAGAAAGACCATTTTTGGTCCGTCGCGAAAGCGTTCCTCTAACCCGAAAACAGATTTGTAAAACTCCAACGAGCGCTCTAAGTCATGAACGTAAAGATGGATATGTGTAAGGCCTTGGGTTTTGATCATGGTTTGTCCTCCAATGGATCAACGCGCCTCGTGTTCTCATTCATCGATCTGCTGCTGTGTCTAACTTGAACCGCCAAAAAAGCCAGGGTTACAACCACCCCGATAGCACCAACAAACTCTCCGAAATTACCGAGAAGTTGTGCTGTTTCTGTCAGCGTCATGAATCTCCTCCCACGATGAATCCGACGAGGTTATCTCAGATGGTGGGTAGGCGGGAGTGTCGCCTTCGGGCACATAGCGAACATGGAGCCTGTGCACCGCAGTAGTCCGCTTCGAGGAAAAGCAGACCTACCGTTGTGCACTGCACGAGCGCGCTTTCGGCCAACTGCAGACGAAATGTTTCCACCACTTCTTTGCAAACGGCACGAGAACTCCTGACTGCTTCACACCTAAAGCTGACTACGCTTTGTGCAGTGCACGAGGCTGAAAACGGCCCGGCCCCTGGCCAACAAAAAAGCCCGCCTACCGACGAGCTTTCTATAGCTCCTCCCCTACAATTCTGGTCGCCTTTTTATCCAGGTACTTACACGGTTGTATCTTGCCTATTCAGCTGGTGCGACCTTCGGTTTCCAGGGGATTCACTGTAGAGACGTCTGCGGCCAGATAATGAACGATAAGGTCATCGACTACTTGTTTCGCCGACTCCCAATCGTAGCCACTTTCCGTACGCATCCAGCGAGGCAGATAAAGCATGCTACCGAGGACGATGTTCCATTGTGCTGACGCGTCGCCACGACGAATGGAGCCATCCTCGTGTCCTTCATGCACCCAATCGATCAAACACGCCTGTTGTCGTATCTCTTCGGCCACGATCTCCTTCGCGGCATCTGATCCAGCGAGTTCATCGGGAATCTCGGTAACGAGTGGACCCCCCAGGCGAATCTGCTCCATTACGCGTCGAAGATGCAGGCGAATCCGATCTAGCCTTGTCAATTCAAAGCCCTGGACCTGCTCCATGATATCTCGAATGGCCGCTTGCGATGCCATGACAGCGTGGGCAAAGAGCTCTTCTTTACTCTTGAAGTAGTAGTAAATGGCCTTGTTGGTGATTCCAAGCTGTTCGGCTATGTCCGAAAAGGTGGTATCTCGATATCCCTTGTTTTGAAATATCCAAAGCGCAACTTGAATGATCGCCTCCCGCTTCTGGTTCGTCCGCGACTTGTTGGCCCGGTTCCACATTTGTGCCGCGCCGTTATACCTAGCAGGGCTGGTTTCTCGTTTGTCGGACACGTCGCACCCCGTGTTTACTTATGAGTAAAAGTATTACACACTACGGCCCACACTATTTACCAAGGGGATAAAATAGTGAAATTCGTACCAATCATCAGCATTGTACTATCGTTCGCGCTTGCCGCACCAAATCAGGTGCTGGGCGAGGAATCTACGGGCGGCATCGAAGAGATCATCGTGACCGCTCAGCGTACGGCTGAGAACATCCAGGACGTGCCGATCGCGGTAACGGCTATCACGGGCGAAATGCTCGAAGAGAAGCAGGTGATCACCGTATCCGACCTGCAGATGCATGCGCCGAACGTCAGCTTCACGGCGACAAATTTCGGCAGTAACAGCTTCAGTATCCGCGGCATCGGACGTCTGGTAACAGCCGCCACCGGTGATGCCGGGGTATCGATTCACACCAACGATATCTCCATCGCCCCGAACATCGCCGCCGTCGAGTTCTACGACATGGAGCGGGTCGAGATACTGCGGGGTCCGCAGGGCACGCTGTACGGTAAGAACGCCACCGGCGGGGCGATCAACTTCGTGACCAGAAAGCCTGATTTCGAAGGTATCAGTGGTTATGTGGACCTGGAAGCGGCCGACTATAGCAATACCCGCGTGAAAGGGGCGTTCAATCTGCCCATCACCGATAATTTCGCGCTACGGTTCGCCGGCTTGAAGCTGGACCGCGATGGTTACACCGAGAACCTGGCGGACGGTCAGGTGGGCCTAGACGGACGCACGCTGGAGGACATTGACGATGACGTCGACGGGCGCGACATACTCGATTTGCGGATTACCGCGCTGTGGCACATCAACGACCGGGCAGAAGCCTGGGTGATATACAACCGCTTCGACGAGGATGACGATCGCTCTCGAATTACCAATCAGGTCTGCGTAACGGGACCGATACCCACCTACGGATGTATACCTGGCGCGGTCGGGTTCGAGCAACCCCATGCGAGCGCCCAGTTTGGAAACCTGGTGGCCGGGCTGTACAGCCTTGTTCCGCTGGGTACGCCCGATCTGACGGGCAACTTCAACTGGCCGCGACCCACCGACCAGATCGGCCTCAGAAAAATGCACACCGATTTCGAGCCGGTTTTCGAAAACGAACAAAACACGTTCCTGGCCGGGTTCAACTACGAATTCGACAACTTCGACCTCGGCATCGTTGGCGGGTACTACGATTTCGAATACTTTACGCGGCAAGACTACAACATGAACGTGGGCGCCGAGCTTGCGCCGAACTTCTACCGGGTCGACGGCCTGTACCCCATCTCCGACACGGCAGGGCGGGCCGGCGACGAATGGCGCTCGGGACCCTGTAATGCTTTCGATGGAACGTCGGGCGTTCGAGGTGGCTGCGTATTTCTCGATGACCTGACTCGCACGTTTACGTTCGACCAAGGCGATTCGGACGGTGACGGCTGGACGGTGGAAGCGAAGGTCCGCTCCAGCTTGGAAGGGCGGTTCAACTTTCTCCTTGGCGCCAGCACCTTCGATGGCGATAGCACCGGTGACTACTACGTGAACGCGAACATGCTCGATGCGCGCCCGGATTTCTACCCGGGCTTCTTCAACGCCACCGGCGACCCTGATGGCGCGACCTTCGGGGAAGGCTGGGCGGTGTTTGGTGAGGCGTATTTCGACATCACCGATCGCCTGAAACTGACCGTTGGCGTGCGCTACAACGAAGATGAGAAGAGCGTGCGCGACACCAGTCTGTTATGGAATGCACAGGATACAAAATTCGCTCCTTGCTTCACGTTCATGGATTTCGGGGATTGTTCGCTTGCTGCTTTTGGCGGCACCGCCGAGCCGCTCTTTACTCGGGTTTTCGATTTTCTCACGAACGATCCGGACGGGGTACCTGATAGCGAACTGGCCCTGATCGAATTCTACGGGCAGGGGGACGCGCTGGCGGCTGCGCTGCTGACAGGCGCTGAGAGCCCGGAACGGCTCGCCATTTCATCGGCAATACCCATCGTGCCGGACTTCAACGAACAGCGGCTACTGACCGGTAGCCCCGAGGTGTTCAAATGGGAGGAGTTTACCGGCCGGATCGGCCTTGATTGGCGGTTCAACGATAACGCCATGGTGTATGCGTTTTACAGCCGGGGCTACAAGCCCGGCGGCGCGAATCCGCCGATTCAGCTCCAATTCCAGAGTGATTCGAATTTCGATTTCGAGCAGGAGGACATCGATTCGTTCGAGGTCGGCATCAAGAGCACGTTGCTCGATGGCAGGATGGTCTTGAACGGCACGTTTTTTGTCTATGACTACGCGGGCCTGCAGGTGGCTCGCATCAAGAACAACACGAGCGTGAACGAGAACATCGACGCGGATATCATGGGTGCGGAGGTCGAGCTGTTCTGGCGGCCCGAGTTTGCGGAGGGCCTCGCGATCGATGCGTCCTATTCCTGGCTGGACACCGAAGTCACGAACAGTGAGTCTGTCGATCCGCTGGATCGCACGGGTGGTGATCCCGACTTCATAACCCTCAACGATTTTGCCTTTCTGTACGCTGCGCGAAAGTCCACGCTCGATCCCGTGATCCCTTCCCTGATAGGTTTTGGGTGCGCGGTTGTTCCGGGGGGGCCGACGTCGATTTCCGCCACTGCAACCCCGGGGGTGCTTTATCCCGATGGGACTCCGGCGATCATATCAAGGTCATGTGCCGATGCGTTTGGCGTGGAAACCGTGGAAGGTGTTCCGTTTGTTCTCGATGGCAATTCATTGCCCAACTCGCCGGAGAACACCATTCATCTGGGCATTGCCTACACGTGGAACATCCCGGCCATCGCCGGATCGCTCACGGGGCGCTGGGATTACTACTGGCAGGATGATTCCTTTGCACGGGAGTTCAACGCCCGCGGTGATGACATCGACAGCTGGGATCAGCACAACGCGTCGCTCATCTACGATAGCAACAACGGTAAGTGGACGGTGAGAGCCTGGATTCGCAACATCGCCGATGACGACAACGTCACCGGTCATTACGTGACCTCGGATACGTCCGGTTACTTCCGGAACTACCAGTTGACGGAACCGCGTATCTACGGCGCGTCGTTGCGGTACAACTTCGGTAGCTAGTAGAAGCCTATAACGGAGGTGAAAGGGCGCCATGGCAGGCGCCCTTTTTTGTGTTGCAGGGGTCCTCTACCACGGTTTCACGCCCTCGTTGACAGTGTTGCTCGAAGCCAGGGCAGATGTGTTCGACTACGTGACCGGTGCGTCGTTCGGGTTCCGGACCGTGAAAGACAGCTGGGATTACGAACAACATCCAATGCGTCGCCATCTCCTGGACGTCGACCCGCTGGCGCTGAATATCGAGGCTTGCGCGAGGTGTACTCGACGGGGCGGCGCTGAAGGGACCGACGATTTCCACGCGATGCTTCCTTTTCCGAACCCAAAGAAAAACCGCCGAACCTGGAGGGTGGCCGGCGGTCCAATCTATGGGGAGATTTGAGTAAAGCAGTCTTCGCCGCTTCGAGGGTCAATATGGTGGAAAGCTGTTTCCAGAGAATTTCGCTCCTTCGCCAATTTGTGTCATTTTGTTTCGCCGGGTATTCAAAAGATCGTTGAAATTGCAGCGGAGGATTTGTTCTTCGTCGATCCCTACCGTACTCCTGAGGGAAGCTAGGATTCAACCGTGGCCACACCCACCCATGGGTGCCGAAACTGCGAGGCGGTTCCGACTACGGCTTTCTGAACATCCCGCTGCCACAACAGAAATGCCATTACCGCCATCGCTGCATACAGGAACGCGCTCATCGGATTGAGCGGGCCTGCCGCTACAACGAAAAAGAGCAAGAACGCAATTCCGAGCACAA
>JAPULJ010000606.1 GCA_027295145.1 Alphaproteobacteria bacterium
GGCAGCTTTGTCATGGGCGGCAATTTTGTCATCGGATTGATCGTCTTCGCGATACTCGTTTTGGTGAATTTCGTCGTCATCACAAAAGGTTCGGGGCGCATTGCCGAGGTCTCGGCACGTTTCAGCCTCGACGCCATGCCGGGTAAGCAGATGGCGATCGACGCCGACCTGTCCGCCGGCCTGATCGACGAGGACGAGGCCCGCACAAGACGCCGCGAGGTCGAGGACGAAAGCACGTTCTTCGGCTCCATGGACGGCGCCGCCAAGTTCGTCCGCGGTGATGCAATCGCCGGCCTCATCATTACCTTCATCAACATCATCGGCGGCATAATCATCGGCGTCGTCCAGCAGGATATGACCATATCCGCCGCTGCCCACAGCTACACCCTGCTGACGGTCGGCGACGGCCTCGTCACGCAGATCCCCGCCCTCATCGTATCGACGGCGGCCGGCTTACTGGTATCGAAGGCCGGCGTCACCGGCTCGACCGACAAAGCGTTGTTCAGCCAACTCGGCGGCTATCCCAGCGCGCTCGGCCTGTGCTCGACCCTTATGGGCGGCCTATCACTGCTGCCCGGCATACCGATGTTACCTTTCCTAGCAATCGCCGGGGCTACCGGGGGAGCCGCCTATTTCATAAACAAGCATCAAAAGTCCTTACTGCTGGAAGAGGAAACCGCCTCAGCCGCCGAGGCGACGCTGGGGGAATCCGAAGAGCCGATATCCAGCGCCCTGCATATCGATCAAATCCGGCTGGAGCTGGGTTACGGTCTGCTTGCTCTAATCAATCAGGAGCAGGAGCAACGTCTGACCGACCAGATCAAAGCGTTGCGCCGGCAGATCGCCGGCGAGATGGGTTTCGTCATGCCGGCGGTTCGCATCCAAGACAACATGCAGCTGCCGGCCAACACCTATCTCGTGCGCATCAAGGATATCGAGGCCGGACGCGGCGATGTTCGCCCCAACATGATGCTTGTCATGGACCCGCGCGGCGACAAGATCGCGCTTCCCGGCGAGGATACGACCGAGCCTACCTTTGGTCTGCCGGCGATGTGGGTAGACAGCGCCCACCGCGAAGAAGCCCAGTTCAAGGGCTATACCGTCGTCGAGCCCTCCACAGTCGTCACAACCCACCTGACCGAGATCATCAAGGACAACATGTCCGAGCTGCTGTCCTACGCGGAGACAAAAAAGCTTCTCGACGAGCTTGACGAACATACCGCAAAATTAATCGACGATATGGTGCCCAGCCAGATCTCGATCGGCGGAATCCAGCGGGTTTTGCAGAATCTGCTGGGCGAGCGGATTTCGATCCGCGATTTGCCGACCATCCTAGAAGGCATTTCCGACGCTTGCACCCATACCCGCAACTTCACGATGATCACCGAGCACGTGCGCACGCGGCTTTCGCGCCAGATCAGCGAGAACAACGTTAACGAGAGCGCGCATCTGCCCATTATCTCGTTGTCGCCAGAATGGGAGGGCGCCTTCGTCGAAGCGATAATCGGCGAAGGTGATGAGAAGCAGTTGGTGATGGCGCCATCGAAACTGCAGGAATTCATCCTCGTCCTCAACCAAGCGTTCGAACGTCAAGCCATGTTGGGCGAAACGCCGGTGCTATTGACCAGCCCAATGATTCGTCCCTTCGTGCGCTCGATCATCGAGCGCGTGCGGCCGACGACCACGGTACTATCGCAAAACGAAGTTCACCCCAAGGCTCGGATCAAAACGGTGGAAACGATTTAGAGCGGGCCGGCGATGCGACTTAAAACATTCACCGCTCCGAGCATGGCCGAGGCCATGGATGCGATCCGCGATGAACTTGGCGATCTCGCCATTATCGTATCCGAACAGACGATTCCGAAGACAGGCCAAGTATGGGTAACTGCGGCGATCAATCCCGAAGACGAACCGCAAGGCAGTCTTCAATCCCCCGCCGATGGTATCGACGCGGTGCGCCGGGCGCTAAATTCGCACGGTGTGCCTCTCGGCCTCACCGATCGCTTGACGGACGCTATGCACGATGGCGGTGGTAGTGATCCCGAGCAACTGCTCGCCGGCGCGCTGTCATCGCAACTCGGCTTCGCACCTATCGGCGAAGGGTTGCGGCGAGCGGTCATTCTGACGGGTCCGCCCGGCGGGGGAAAAACCATCGTCGCGGCCAAACTCGCCGCGCGCGAGCGGCTTGCCGGACGGACCGCATCCCTGGCGACGACCGATACCAAGCGCGCCGGCGGCGTCGCCCAACTTTCGGTTTTCACCGATATCCTCAAATCTAAGCTCGACGTCGCGGACAGCCGGTCGGCGCTTGCCATGGTGATGAAGGGCAATGCCAAATCCCGGCCGACATTGATCGATACCCAAGGCGTCAATCCATTCGACCCGGCCGCGCTGGGCGAGGTGGCGCGACTGGCCGAAGTAGCCGACGCCAAGCCAGTCCTGGTTCTCGCGGCCGGAGGCGATGCGCAGGAAACTGCCGAGATCTCTGCCGCATTCGCTGGCATCGGGGTGAAGCGCATTATCACCACCCGGATCGATTGCGCGCGGCGCATGGGGGGATTGCTCGCGGCCGCTGCCGCCCCCCTGGCGTTCGCCGAGTTCAGCCTGACGCCGACCATCGGCGACGGTCTTGAGCCGGCCGCGCCGGTTTTGTTGGCCAAGCTAATGTTGAAGGATCCCGGCAGGCCGACACACAACACAGCCGCGACCGTCGCGCCCAAAAAGGTAGCATTATGAACGTCCGACCGACGATCGATCGCAACGCAGCGACGCCGCGCGACGATAATCGTATCCTGGCCGTCGCTTCGGGCAAGGGCGGGGTCGGCAAAACCTGGCTGTCAATCACCCTCGCGCAGTCCTTCGCACTGCACGGTAAACGCGTGCTTGTCTTCGATGGCGATCTTGGCCTGGCGAATGTCGATATCCAACTGGGGCTGATGCCGGAGACCGATCTGCAGTCGGTGTTCGCCGGCCGCACGGGTCTGAAGGCCGCCGTGGTGCCGTACAAGCCAGGTGGCTTCGATCTGATCGCCGGACGCTCGGGAAGCGGCAGTTTAGCCTCCCTGCCGATGGGCCGGCTGGAGGCTCTGTGCGATCGTTTGGTGGACTTGGCCAAGAAATACGATCACGTCCTGATAGATCTCGGCGCCGGTGTCGAGAAAACAATTCGCCAACTCGCCCGACCGGCCTCGACCATCCTCGTTGTCACCACCGATGAGCCGACCAGCCTTACCGACGCCTATGCCTTTATCAAACTAACCGCGCGCGATCATCCCGGCGCCGATATGCGGATCGTCGTAAATATGGCGCAGAGTACCGGCGCCGGCGAGCACACCTATGGGACGCTTGCCAAGGCGTGCCAGAATTTCCTCAAATTCACGCCTCGGCTCGCAGGAATCATACGCCGCGATTCGCATGTGCCCGACTGCATTCGGCATCAGACGCCCCTGCTGTCGCGCCATCCCAACAGCGAAGCCGCCGGCGACGTTGAATCGATCGTTGCGCGGTTGCTGGAGCGACCATGAGCAACATCCCCTCCTACCTGCCCGTCGCCCA
>JAPULJ010000607.1 GCA_027295145.1 Alphaproteobacteria bacterium
CGGTGATTCAGGGCATAGGGATGCTGGAGCCATGTACGGTCCAATGTCTTCAACTCGGCAAGCAGGCGGAGCTGGTCGGACGAATCCGGGTCCAGCCGGCTTAACCGGTCGGCCGTTTGGTTCGCCGCCGCCACCCGGCCGGCCCGGGATTCGGCTAGCGCCAGCTGCCGCAGGGCGTCAATATTTTCCGGATAGGCGTTGAGCACGGCCAGGCAATGAAGTCGGGCTGCCTCGAACCGACCTTTCGTGATGCATTGCCCGGCGAGACGCAGCGATTGCTCGCATTCCCTTTCGTCCTTCGGGGATTGGGCACGGTTCGATTGGCCGGGCATTGCGCTCTCGTTAGTCCCTACCCGCGGCTTGGATTCCTGCGGGTTGAGATATTTGGACTCCGATGGTCAATCTATCACAGTCCGAAACCGGGCGTCACCGGTGCAAGGCGCGTTGCCTGCTGTGCACCGGGGTCATTTGACCTCTTCCCCCGCGCGATCCTACACTTCCACCCGGCCACAATCGGCGCAAGCCGGTCGCCGCTTGGGGCGCCGGCTTGAATTACTGGACTCGCCTGAATGCGCACTTACAAAATCGGTCGCAGCCGCAATTGCGATGTTGTCCTTGCCGAGGAATCGATCTCGCGCGAGCACGCGACGATAACCCCCAAGGGCAATAGCCAGTACGAGATTTCCGACGCCGGCAGCAGCCACGGGACGTTCATTGAAAATGGCGGCGTCTGGGTCCGCGTCGAAGATACCGCGCTGATCGGGCGCGATGAGCCGTTGATGCTGGGTCGATACGAGACCAAAGTGGGCGAGCTTCTTGCGGAATTCGATCGGGAGGACGAGGACAACGAAACCGACGAAGTGACCGACCAGGATCTCGAACTGTGGTCCGAAGGCGGGCGCCGGCGACTTGCCGCCATCGTCGCCATGGACGTGGTTGGTTTCAGCGCCAAAATGGGTCAAGACGAAACCCGGACCCTGGCAGTGATGAGCGAAGTTCGCTCCAGTATCATCGACCCGGGCTTGCGGAATTTCAACGGCCGCCTGTTCAAGGAAATCGGCGACGGGTTGATGCTGGAATTCGGCAGCGTAAACGATGCCGTCATGTTTTCCGTCGACACCCAGCGCCGGATGGTCGCGTACAACGCTCATGCGCCCGAACACCGGCGCCTGGAATTCCGCATCGGCATAAATATTGGCGACGTCATCATCCAAGGCGACGATCTGATGGGCGATGGGGTCAACATCGCCGCCCGTCTGGAGCCAATGGCCGACAGCGGCGGTATCTGTCTCTCGGGCATCGTCCGCGATTTAATCAAGACCAAGCTCGATCTCGGCTTCAAGGATCTTGGCAACAAGCAGTTGAAGAACATCGCCAATCCAATCCGCGTTTTCAGCCTCGGCGGCGGCGTGAAGAAAGCCAAGAAGAAACGCAAAGGCTTCCTGCCGATCTAACCCCCTCCTGCACAGCCCACTTGCGCCCAATTTACACAGCGCCGCATGTGCGCAAGTCCTCGATTTCGTTTTCCCCCATGCCCAACAATTCGCCCAGCACCTCGCCGGTATGCTCCCCCAGCATCGGCGCCGGCCGGTTGTATTCAACAGGGGTCTGTGACAAGCGAATAGGACTGGCAATGTAGGGCTCGGATTTGCCGGTCGCCGGGTGCTCGATTTCGATGCGCATGCCGCGGGCCCGGACCTGTTCGTTGGCAAAGGCTTCATCGATCGGGTTGACCGGCCCACAGGGCACGCCCAGCGGCGCTAGGCCGTCGAGCCAGTAATCGCGAGGCCGGGTTTTGGTCAGCGCTGCAACCGCGTCGACGCAGGCTGCGCGGTTTTCGACTCGCGCCGGGTTGGTGGCGAAGCGGGGGTCCCGGGCCAGTTCCGGCGCGCCGGCGAATTGGCAAAACTTGAGGAATTGCCTGTCGTTACCGACCGCCAGGATGAACGGCTCATCATTAGCCGCCGGGAAAGCCTGGTAGGGAACGATGGTTGCGTGCCCGCTCCCCCAGGGCTTGGGTCTGTTCCCGGTATGCAGATGGTTCATGCCCTCGTTGACCAGCCAGGCGATTTGGCAGTCGAGCAGGGACATGTCGATATGCTGGCCCTGCCCGGTGGCCTCGCGGTGGCGCAGGGCGGCGAGGATGGCGACGTTGCAATACATGCCGGTCATAATATCGGCGATGCCGACGCCGACCTTGACCGGCTCACCACTCTGCGGGCCGGTGATGCTCATCAACCCGCCCATAGCCTGGATGACGAGATCGAAACCGGCGCGGCTTGCATAGGGGCCGGTCTGTCCGAACCCGGTGAGGGAGCAATAGATCAGTCCGGGTGTCTGGTCCTTGATCTGCTCATAGGCAAGTCCGTATTTGGCGAGATCGCCGACCTTGTAGTTCTCGAACAGAATATCGCATTCACCGATCAGCCGGCGGGCCAGAATCTGGCCCTGGGGATTGGCGAGGTTGAGCGTGATCGAGCGCTTATTCCGGTTCGCTGCATTGAAATAAACGCTCTCGATCGTCTTCTTGCCGGCAGTGTCTTTCAGATAGGGCGGGCCC
>JAPULJ010000608.1 GCA_027295145.1 Alphaproteobacteria bacterium
CGAAGACCTCGCGGCGACCTCTGTTTGGGGCTCCCAGGAAGTAAACCTCTTCCCCGGCGCCACCTATGACGGCGTATTCGGCATCTGGTACGGCAAGGGGCCGGGCCTCGCCCGTTCGATGGACGTTTTCAAGCACGGCAACCTCGCCGGCGCATCATCCACCGGCGGCGTGCTCGCGGTGGTTGGCGACGATCCCGGCGCGACCTCCTCGAGCTTCGCCAATCCCAGCGAATTCAGCTTCATGGATATCATCATGCCGGTGCTGCAGCCGGCCAGCATCCAGGACATTCTCGAGCTTGGGCTGCTCGGTTTCGGGCTGTCGCGCGCTTGCGGCCTATGGGTCGGCTTCAAGACCGAAGCCGATACCATCGAAAGTTCGGGCACTATCGATGTCGATCCCGAGCGACCCCGCATCATCAAGCCCGAGGGCATCGCGGCGCCCGAAGGGGGTTTCGGCACGCGCATCGGCGAGATGGCCATGCCGGCCGAACGCCGGCAGTTCGAATTCAAGCTTGAAGCGGCCAAGGCCTTCGCCCGCGCCAACCATATTGATCGCATTGTTCTCGACACGCCCAAGGCGCGCATCGGCATCTGCGCCTCGGGCAAATGCTATCTCGACGTGCGCCGGGCCTTGCGCCTGCTCGGCATCGACGATGCGAAGGCGCGCGCGCTGGGATTGCGCGTTCTAAAGCTCGGCATGATCTGGCCGCTCGAACCCGCGATCGCCGGGGAATTCGCCAACGGACTGAAAGAGATATTGGTGGTCGAGGAGAAGCGCCCCTTCATCGAAACCCAGTTCAAGGAGATGTTCTACAACGAGCGGGCCAAGGCCGCGCAAATCCACGGCCGGACCGACGAGAAGGGGCAGGCGTTGCTGCCTTCCTACGGCGTGCACACCCCCGAGATCGTGGCGATGGCGATCGGCAAACGCATCCTGGCGATGCGCGACGACGCGCAGATCAGAGGGCGGCTGCGGCGGCTGGAGGAATTTGGCGGCCACGAAGGCTCGGAGAAAATCGTCGCCCGCACGCCCTATTTCTGCTCGGGTTGCCCACACAATACCTCGACGCGTCTTCCCGAAGGCAGCCGCGGTATCGGCGGCGTCGGCTGCCACTTCATGGCGGTTTGGATGGACCGCGATGTTTACGGCTGGACCCATATGGGCGGCGAGGGCGCGACCTGGATCGGCCAGGCGCCCTTCACCAGCACCAACCATGTCTTCCAGAACCTGGGCGACGGCACCTACTACCATTCAGGGCTGTTAGCGATCCGCGCGGCCCATGCCGCCGGGGTCAATATCACCTATAAGATCCTCTTCAACGATGCGGTGGCGATGACCGGCGGGCAGCCCATCGACGGGCCGATCAGCGTGCCGATGATTACCCGCCAGGTCGCCGGCGAGGGGATCGAACGCATCGCCGTGGTCTCAGACGAGCCGAACAAATACCCGATCGGCTCGGACTTCGCTCCCGGCGTAAGCTTCCACCACCGTTCCGACCTCGACGAAGTTCAGCGCGAGCTGCGCGACTGGCCGGGCGTCTCGATCTTGATTTACGATCAAACCTGCGCGGCCGAGAAACGTCGGCGGCGCAAACGCGGCACGATGCCCGACCCAGAGGGAAGGGTCTTCATCAATCAGGCGGTCTGCGAGGGCTGCGGGGATTGCGTCGAGGCATCGAATTGCCTGTCGGTGGTGCCGATCGAAACCGAGTTCGGGCCCAAGCGTGCGATAGAACAATATTCCTGCAACAAGGATTATAGCTGCATCAATGGATTCTGCCCGGCCCTGGTCACGGTCAAGGGCGGACGCCCGCGCCGCGCCTCGGCCGCTGATCTCGATCATGTGGACGAGCCGCCCCTGCCGCGGCGCGCGCTTGCCCCGGCGGACAAGGACGGCGCCTACGATGTGTTGATTGCCGGGGTCGGCGGAACCGGCGTCGTCACCATCGGCGCCATCCTTGGCATGGCCGCCCATATCGAGGGCCGCGCCTGCACCGTGCTCGACATGACCGGAATGTCGCAGAAGGGCGGCGCGGTGCTCACCCATCTGCGGGTTGCCGAGCGCGCCGAGGATCTCGACGCAACGCGGATATCGCTCGCCAGCACCGATCTGGTGATCGGCTGCGATGCACTGGTTGCCAGCACCGCGGGCGTCCTCGACACCATCGAGCGGGGCCGCACGCGGGTCGTGCTCAACACCCACAAAACCATTCCCGGCGAGGCGGTGCGGGACATAGATTTCGACTTCGACATCGCCCAGCTCACCCGGATGATCGAGCAGGCTGCCGGGAGTAGCGCGGTCGACATCCTCGAAGCCAACGCCATGGCCAGTGCGCTGACCGGCGACGCCATCGCCACCAACACCTTCCTGCTCGGCTACGCGGTGCAGAAGGGGTTGGTCCCGGTCAGCCTCGAAGCCATAGAGGAAGCCTTCAGGCTCAACGCCGTCGCCGTCGAGGGCAATTTGCGGGCGCTGCGCATCGGCCGTCTGGCGGCGCACGATCCCAGCGCCGTCGAGGCGGCAATCGCGCGCATGGGGCCGGGGGCGCAGGAACCGGTTTCCGCCACGCTCGATGAGATCATCGCAAGACGTGTGCGCGAGCTCACCGGCTACCAGAACGC
>JAPULJ010000609.1 GCA_027295145.1 Alphaproteobacteria bacterium
ATGATGACACCTGCATTATGGCGCATCGAGACGCCGGGTGGAGCAGGAGCCATCCACCCCATCCGTTCACCGGCGCATTTCAGACGCTCCGCTGGCATTCGGCGAAGGTCGGTTCATGACCCGAAGCCGACGTTGCCGGGGCTCGCCGGGTCATGCCCTCCGCCTCACTCCAGCAACCGGCACCCAGCCTCCAGACAAGCCACCAGCGCCGCCCGGACCTTCGCCCCATTCGCCTTGCCTTGGTTGTTCCCTCAACAGTCCGGATCGCGCGCGCAGGCCATCAGGCCCCGCCGCGTACCGGGGCCATATACGGACCTGGTCGGTCTGTGGCGAGGAGCAAATGAAACGCTGGCGCGGGCTTACAACGCCCGAAGAAGACGTTAGCTCCAATGGCAGGACCAGAATAGAGCGGCAGCGCCTCAGATTCTTGGTTTGAAGACGCGCATCGTTTTGTTTTTGCCGCGAATTGATACGTCGCCCATGGACTCAACCACATTCTTGTCGCGCAGAAGATCAACCGTCGATTCGGAAATCAGAACGAGTGTCCCAAGTTCCTTGTTCAGTTGTTCAATGCGCGACGCGACGTTCACCGCGTCCCCATAGACCGTATAGTTGATACGATCGCCCGCCCCGACGTTGCCGGCGATGACGTCACCGGTGTTGATACCGATCCGGGTCCGCAGCTCGACGCCGGCAAAGGTCTGTCCCTTCAGCACCTCTTGGATTTCCAATGCCGCCTTGACCGCCTTCTCCGCGTGCTGCGGATCTTCAATGGGGACATTGAAGGTGACCAACATCGCGTCACCCTGGAACTGATTGACCACGCCGCCGTGCCGCGTGATCGGTTCAATAACAGCAGGAAAGTACTCGCTTAGCATTTGCACCACCTGCTTGGGCGGGATGCTTTCCGCGGTGGTGGTAAAATTCTCGATGTCGGTGAACAAGATGGTCGCCTTCAGCAGCTTGGGTTCGAGCATTCCCTTGCTCGCGACGATCTGCTTGGCAACGCTTTCCGGGACATACTTGCCGAAGATCTCTCGGATGAATTTGAGCTGCTCGGTAACCTCGTCCCGCAGCCGCTTCTTCTCGAGGCAAGCGCCAATGCGCGCGTTGAGCAGAACGGGATCGAAGTCCTTCGGCAGATGGTCCTCCGCCCCCATCTCGATGCACCTTACGACGCTGTCCATTTCATCCATCGCCGAGATGACGATCACCGGCAAATCGCGCAGCACCCTGTCGTCCTTCATCTCCCGCAGCACTTGGAAACCATCGACCTCCGGCATCAGAATGTCGAGAAGGACTAGATCGAAGGTCTCGGCGCGCAACAATTCCAGAGCCTCGCGGCCATTCACCGCCTCCACCGTGGCATGACCTTGTTGCACGAGGGAGTGTGACAGCTTCATGCGGTTCATACGATTGTCGTCTACAATGAGTACGCGGCCGGGTTCTACTCTCATATCGCGTGCCTTCACTTATCTGTCACAACACACTCGGACCTCGGTCTCAGAAACCGGGTTAACTCGGGTAGGCGCCCTCTGCCCCGGGGTTACGCACGACTGCACACTGTCTGTGTCATCGAGATTTCGCAACGCAAATCCCTCGGACTCGGAATGGAGAACTGGTCTGTCACGACGTCAAAAAAAGACAAGCAACGCGGGTCTGGTGCGGTCAACCACGTCGCTTCTAAGGTAAATGGAGCGCCCTCCTCACACGGTCGTTCAGTGTTTCAGCACCAACGGGTTTGGTGATGTAGTCGACGGCACCAGTCTTCAGGCATCTTTCCACCGCTTCCTTCTCTTCTACCGCAGACACCATGATCACCGGGATTCTGGCCAATTGTTGATCGCTCTGCATTCGCTCGAGGACTTGAAAACCATCAACCTCGGGCATCAACAGATCCAACAGAACCAGGTGAAACACTTGAGACTGAAGCAGATCCAGCGCCTCTTGGCCGCCGGAAGCCTCGGATATCAGAAAATCTCCGCGATCGAGAGCGCGCGTCATCTTCAGCCGGTTCATACGATTGTCGTCGACGACGAGGACGCTATGGGTCGATTCACTCATGGTTCCACACTCACACAGTCAAAATCGATGCTCGTTCACCGCGCCGACACTGTGTGCCAAACCGCACAGCAGCAGTTGGGGCTCGGCCCTTACCGCTTTGTCGGCCACCCTGAGGTCACCTGGCGCCACCCAAGCATTCCCTGACCCTAGCCGCGAGCTCGTCAGGATCAACAGGTTTCGTCAGATAGCCCCGTGCTCCTAACTGCTTGAACTTCTCGGTGGATTGAGGGTCTTCCACGGCCGACACAACGATCACAGGTATCACACTCAGCCGGGTGTCGGCCTGAAGCGTCTTGAGCACCTCAATACCGTCCACCTCGGGCATCAGTATATCGAGAAGGACCAAATCAAACGGTTCGTGGGCCAAGGTCTCGAGTGCGGCTCGGCCACCATCCACCTCACTCACGTGGTAACCTTGCCCCTCGAGAATTCGAGCCAGCTTGAGACGGGCCTGTCGGTCATCGTCGACGATTAGTATGTTGGCGAAAGGTTTAATCATGGTCGTCTCCAGCGGCGATTGGCCAAGATTCTCAATTGATCATTTCTTTGCGCAGTGTCCTCAGCACGGATTCGAGCCCTTTGTGCTCTGCTCCGATGTTTGACACCATATCATCGGCTCCGCCCAGGTCATCGCGTTTGCCCATGGACTCGCCCTCTCTGCAAAAGTCACGCAGGGCTTCCGCGCCAAAGTCAGCCGCATTTGATTTGAGGCTATGGGCTGCCATGCGCAGATCCGCCGCTTCCCCCGTCTCGACGCTTTGGCGCATTTTCTTCACCAATTCAGGGGCATCTTCCAAGAAGGCATCGATGATTTGCAGCTTGAACTGCCGGTCTCCACCGGTGAGCGTTTCGATGGCCCTCCGCACAGCCGTCTCCAGCGACCCAGCCTTAACGTCAGCCCCATCACCGCTCTGCCGTTCCGGGACAGCCGCGGCTATCTCTGTTGGAGATAGACTCTGGCCATAAATCCGCGCGTCCCATTTGACGTCCGTCAGCGGCCTGCATTGTCCTAACGCCGCTATGAGAAGTTCCGGCTGGATCGGCTTGCTGATGTAATCATCCATCCCGGCCTCCAAACACATCTCGCGGTCGCCTTGCATCGCATTGGCGGTCATCGCGATGATCCGAGGCCGCTTTCCTTCCGGCCACTCGCTCACGATTCGGCGCGTCGCTTCCAGACC
Source organism: Alphaproteobacteria bacterium (assembly GCA_027295145.1). Lineage (GTDB taxonomy): Bacteria > Pseudomonadota > Alphaproteobacteria > JAPULJ01 > JAPULJ01 > JAPULJ01. The sequence continues at coordinate 3,246 of JAPULJ010000609.1, forward strand.
ATCCATATCTGGCATCTGGACATCCATGAGCACGACGTCATACGGCTGGCGCTGCAGCGCATCGAGCGTCTCAAACCCATTGGCGGCAATATCAGCCCGGTAGCCCATGCGCGCCAACAAGCGGATGCCGAGGACTTGGTTGATATTGTTGTCCTCCGCGAGGAGTATGCGCAAAGGCAATCTTCGGGCCATCTCCTTATCGAAAATTGAATCGGTCTGGAACTTGAGCGGATCGCCGTCACCAAGATCCACGCCGAAGATTCGGGTCAGCGCATTAAAAAGCTGTGAAGGCTTTATGGGCTTGGCGAGCACATCCGCAAAGTCCACTTTTGCTTTATCGCGATTGGTGGTTTCGCGGTCGCCTAGTGACGATAGCAAGATCAGCGGAAACGATCGTCCAGCATCGGGGTCTCCCGACCCGGCCTGAAGCTTCCGGATTTCGGCGGCGAGCGTGAGCCCGTCCATTTCAGGCATTTTCATGTCGAGCAAAGCCACCGCAAACTCGTCGCCTTGGCGAATCCACTCCAATGCCTCTTGCCCCGAGGCCGTCACACAGGGGACCATGCCCCACGACTGGGTTTGCAGCGACAAGACGCGACGGTTGGTTTCGTTGTCGTCGACGATGAGCGCGCGCTTGCCGTAAAGATCGGGTTGCGATTGATGGAGGTATTTGTTTTTGCTATCGGGACAGCTCTTTGCCCGAATTGTAAAGTGGAACTCGCTGCCTTGGCCGGGCACGCCGGCACTCTCGACCCACATGGTGCCCCCCATCAATTCGCAAAGCTGCTTGCTGATGGCCAGACCCAAACCAGTGCCACCGTATCTGCGTGCCGTGGAGGCATCAACCTGGCTGAATGATTGGAAGAGCCGGTCCATCCGGTCCGGCGAGATCCCGATCCCGGTATCCATGACCGTGAAGTGGATTTCGTAGTCGTCGCCTTCCCCTTCCTCTTCATCGCCCTCGCTGTCAGTCCGATCCAGGCGCTTGCTCCTGATGTGCAGCGCGACCTCGCCGTCCTCCGTGAACTTGAGCGAATTGCCCAACAGATTAATCAAGATTTGGCGCAAACGGGTCGCATCGCCGACGATCATCTCCGGAAACTCACCCTCGGCGATGTAGGCCAGGTTGAGGCCTTTTCGGGAGGCTTCACTGGACAGCAAGTCCATCGCGCTCTCTATACAGTCGCGCAGTTCTAAGGGCTGGTACTCCAGTTCCAGCCGGCCCGCTTCAATTTTCGAGAAATCAAGGATGGAATTGATGATCGTCAGCAGGGACTCGGCGCTCCGCCTGGTGATCTCGGCCAGTTCACGCTGTTCGGAATCAAGGTTGGTATCGAGAAGCAAGCCGGACATGCCGATGACGCCGTTCATGGGCGTACGGATCTCATGGCTCATGTTTGCCAGGAACTCGCTCTTGGCGCGGCTTGCGGTTTCGGCCTCTTGTTCCTTTCTCTTCAGTTCGGAGATGTCGGAATAGACCGCGACTGTGCCGCCATCCTCCGTCTTGCGCTCGCTGATTTGGATCCAACTACCATCGGCGCGGCGCTGCACATGAGGCTCACCGGGGTTCTGATGCCGTTTCAGGCGATCGGCAATCCAGTCTTCGACCCGACCCTCGGCATCCAAGATAAAGCCACGTTCGGCGCTCAAACGAATAGTGTTTTGAAAGACCGCACCAGGCTGAATTTCGTCGCCGATCTCGTGCTGTGTAAGCGTCTGATAACGGCCATTGCAGAGAACCAGCCGGTCGTTTGCATCCCACAAGACAAAACCTTCGGAGATGCTCTCGATGGCCTCTGTCAAGCGGCGCCTGACATCGCTGATCTCCCGCCGCTTCGCCTCTTCCATTGCGATCGCGGTATCGCGAAACACGACCAGCGTGTTTGCCATGTCGGCCAGTTCATCGTTACCGCCTTGGGGAATTTCCTCCTGCAGATTGCCCGTCGCAATCTCCTGCATGCTGAGATTTAGAGCCGCTAGCCGAGCCAAGAGGTTCCGCCCCACGTAGAGCCACACGATGAGCGCGGAACATATGATACTCAACACGATGACCGCGATCATGGCCGCGGTGCTGAACCGCTGCAACGCACTGGCCTCGGAATTGGCGCTGGCAATATCCTCTCGTGTGCTCGCCACCAACAGCGCAATGGCCTCGGCCAGGCGCCGCGACTGCTGGGCATTGATCCCAAGCTGCCTCTTGGCCTCGAATATCTGGTCGAGCTCGAGGGTTCGGGCCCTGAACAGGTTTCGCCCGCCCTGCCAGAATTTCTGAAACTGGCTGATGAGGGCGGTCAGTTCCCCGCTGATCTCAGGGTCCAGCCTTTGCGCCACGTTCTCGAGGGTAGAGACAGCATCTCTCAGTGCGGCGGTTAGTTCTGGAAAATCCTCCGCGGTCGGCCCCGCCGATGTCGGATCGGTCGCTTCTTTTGTTTTGGCCGAGGTGACACGCAGAAGGGTCGAGACGATTGCGGCCACCGCCAGCTGGGCTTCGTCCAGAAGCAGGATTGTATCGATCGACTGAAACATCTGTGCGGTCGCTGCGGTTCGGTCTTCCGACGAGGGATCGTCCTGCCTGAGCAACGCCTGAAACTCCGAAACCCGCGCACGTTCGGTTTCCGCTCGTTCCGCCAGGGTTCTTTGAATCAGGTCGTGCGTGGTGGACAGCTCTGCCAGCGCGATCTCCTTGCGCTCCAGGTAAAAGATGTTGTTCATGAAAATGCCGTCGAGGCTCAGCGCGTGAAGGCTGATAGCGTTGGTCAGGATCTTAATCGATGCCACCCGCTTGGGATCGAAACCGGTTTTCTCCAGGTCTTCGAGCAACTGGGCGACACGATCGCCCAGCTTGTACATTTCCTCAGACCGCTGCTCCTGTTCCTCTAATGTTGTTGAACTCAGCATCGCCGGTCCAATGGCGACCAGCCTCTCGGCTTCGCGGGAAAGCTCCTGGGCAATCAATGCCACCGGCACCCGCTCTTTTGTAATGAGCTCGAACGACTCGCTAATTTTTACGAGTGCGTAGACCGCTGTAATCGCGCCCAGCACGGCGAAGGTCGTGATGCAGAGAAACGAAAGCAGTAACCTCGCCCTAACACCAAAACGAGCAGAAGACGTAACGGCAGACAATATGTGAGACATTTTCAATGCCTTCCCATGCGACACGTGGCGAGATTGAGGGTG
>JAPULJ010000061.1 GCA_027295145.1 Alphaproteobacteria bacterium
ATGACCAACATGGCCGCTGTGATCCACGAGAAAGGCGCGCCAGACGTTTTCCGCTGGGAGGAATGGCCGGTCGGCGAGCCAGGCCCGGGTGAGCTGCGCATTCGCCACGGCGCGGTCGGCGTGAATTACGTCGACACCTACCACCGCAGGGGCATGCCGCATCCCTGGCCGGTGCCCGAGCTGCCCGTGGTTCTGGGGTTCGAGGGCGCCGGCACCATCGAGGCCGTCGGCGGGGGCGTGAGCGAATTCAAAACCGGCGATCGGATCGCCTACGCCTACCCGCCCCATGGCGCCTACAGCCAGACGCGCTGCTTTCCGGCGGATCGCTGCGTCAAGCTGCCCGATGATATCGACGACCTGCAAGCCGCCGGCATGATGCTGAAGGGCCTGACCGCTCAGTATTTGATCCACCGCACCTACGAAGTTCAGCCGGGCGACACGGTGCTGGTGCACGCGGCCTCCGGCGGCATGGGGCTGATCCTGTGCCAATGGTGCAATGCCCTCGGCGCCACCGTCATCGGCACCGTCAGCACGCCGGAGAAGGCCGAACTCGCTGGCGCTCATGGCTGCCATCATCCGGTGGTGCGCAGCCAGCGCAGCTTTGTCGACGTGGTGAAAGAGGTGACCAGCGGTGTCGGCGTGCCGGTAGTTTACGAATCTATCGGCAAGGACACCTTCATGGATTCGCTGGATTGTCTGCGACCGCTCGGCATGATGGCCAGTTTCGGTCACGCTTCAGGCCCGCCGCCGGACGTGAATGTTGTTGAGCTTGGCGCCCGGGGCTCGCTGTTCGTGACCCGCCCCGCGATCATGCACTACATGGCCGAACGCAAGCATCTGGTGGCCGGTGCCAAGGACCTGTTCGATGCGGTTCTGAATCGGGGCGTCCGCATTTCAATCAACCACACATGGCCGCTACGCGAAGTTGCCGAGGCCCACCGGGCGGTTGAAGGCGCCAAAACGACCGGCTCGGTCGTCCTACTGCCGAACGATTGAGCGGCGCGGCGGCTTCATCCAGGCGGCAGCCCCGCGTATGCCGGAGCGCAATATCGCGCGCGGTTCTCTAAGGAAGCGCGGCGTTAGTGATCACCCAATTGATCTGGAAGAGGGTTAGGCGTGAACCGTTAACACTATGTGAGGAGCGATCCGATCAACTCGTGTCACTCTGCGCAAATCTTGTCCGGACTTACTGAATTTCCGGCTGCGGTTAATCGGATGTCCAAAGCGACACAAATTTGGTTTGCTTCCAATAGAACACGACCGAAGATCTCTCGAAGTAGACGAACTCGATGCCGGGCCGACGCAGGCGCACGAATTTCGGCTTGTTGTTTCCCTTGGGAAATTCCTTGAGGCGGCCGGGTTTTTGCAAGTGTACCGAAACACCAATGCTATTGTCGCAGCGGCAAATATTTCTCTGAAGGTAGACGTGGCGATATTGCTGGCCCTTCGAATAAACCACAACAAGATTGAGCACGCCCCCTTTGGTACGAACGAGACCGGCCCAATCGCGTTTGCCGTCACCATTGAAGTCGGCGATAACCTGTGTCGGGGCTTTCCCATATGATTTTCGAAGACGGGCGGTGTGATAGCGGCTGTAACGCGCCCGCGTCACGCCGCTGACACCCAGCTTGTTCTTGACATAGCGGGCCACGAATTTTGGCAACGGATCGGTCTTGAGGGCGCTCTGGTTCTTATGCGCTTGAGCGCTGGCCCCGGTGGCAAGCGCGATGACGGCGAAAACGGCGAGGACAAGTGCGAGCCGAGTAGCGAACCCGATCTGCGCTCCGTGAATCGAAGTACCATTTGTCATGCGGTGCTGCTCCGAATTTTGCCGGCTTTGGAAAAATTCTCGGCCGCCAATATATTGAACTTTCAACGGCCGCTTCTTGCGGTGATTGTGTGATAGGTATCACATGGAACGTGAAATCGCTGTGACGATGGTCACTGAGCCTTCGATTTCGTCGCTATTCTTAAGTTTACAAAACAATAATGTCATCAACTCGACGTTGCTTAGAGCGCCGACACTGGATTCTCCTGCTAAATTCCGACAATCTAGCCCATGATGCACCACAGCCTGCGACATAAGGCTGGCAAATGCACCAATATCTCTTGTAAAAGATATGGTACATAAATCGGCGTGGAGCATGCTGACATTGCCTTCTCGGGTTAATATATAAAACGTCGATTTAGTCAGTAGCTTAACCAACGGAGAAATAAACACCGTTGGGAAGGGGGTAATTTGACGGCGATTCGAATTGCGATCGCCGGGGTGGGCAATTGCGCCAGCGCCCTGGTTCAAGGCCTGGAATACTACCGGGTTCATAAAAACAAAAGCCTTGCAGGCCTCATGCACCCGACGATCGGCTCTTGGGGTGCTACCGACGTCGAAGTGGTGGCCGCCATAGACATTGATCGGCGCAAGGTCGGACAACCCCTTGCGAAGGCAGTCTTTGCCAAACCCAACTGTACAACAGTGTTCCAGAGTGCGTTGCCCGTTTCAGACTTTGTCGTGCAAATGGGCCCCGTTCTCGACGGCGTTCCCGATCACATGGCGGACTACGACGATGACTCAGCTTTTCGTATCGCTGACGCGCCGCCGGTCGACGTTGCCCGTCTTCTCGATAAAAGTGGTGCCGAGGTTCTGGTCTGCTATTTGCCGGTTGGCTCGGAGAAGGCGGTGCAGCACTACGCGGAAGCCTGCCTCAAGGCAAAAGTCGCGATGGTCAATTGCGTCCCGGTGTTCCTTGCTTCGGATTCCGAGTGGGCCGAGCGCTTCCGCGAAGCGGGCGTGCCGATCGTTGGCGACGACATCAAAAGCCAACTGGGCGCAACCATTGTCCATCGGACCTTGGGCCGCCTGTTCGATGATCGCGGTATCGACGTCAAACGTACCTATCAGCTAAATACCGGTGGCAACACTGACTTTCTAAACATGCTGGAGCTAACCCGGCTGGAATCGAAAAAGAAATCGAAGACCGAATCCGTACAGTCCCAGTTCGACACCCGTCTCAGCGACAAAAACATCCACATCGGTCCCTCTGACTACGTGCCCTGGCAGAACGACAACAAGGTCTGCTTCATTCGCCTCGAAGGTATCGGATTCGGTGACGTGCCCATGAACCTCGAGTTGCGGCTCTCGGTCGAGGACTCGCCAAACAGCGCCGGTGTCGTCATTGATGCGATTCGGTGCGCCAAACTGGGACTTGAACAGGGCCGCGGCGGACCCCTGGAAGCGCCTTCCGCCTACTACATGAAGAGTCCACCCGTGCAGGTCCGTGACTCCGTCGCACGCGATTTGTGCGATGCCTTCATTAACGGCGGAACGGCGGACATTCCGAGCAATCACCTGTTACCTGCTGGCAAAGCCGCGCGTGCCCAACGCGCCAAATCTTCCCATGCAACGCCATCCGCCCTCATTCTCGCGGCTGGGACTGGATCGCGTCTGTTTCCAGACACCAGCCTGCCAAAACCTCTAGCCACTGTGTGCGGTTTGACGCTGGCTGAGCGGGTGGTTCGGACGCTCCATGAAGCGGCTAGCATCAAGCGCTTCGTCGTCGCCCTGGGATACGAGGCAGAAACCGTACAAAGCCACTTCCAATCGGTGGCGCAGCGCCTTGGGCTCGCCATGGAGTTCGTCAGTGCGCCCGATTGGGCCAAGGGCAACGGCGCCAGCGCCTTAGGAACGGCGGACGTCATCGGCGATAAGCCGTTTCTCATTTCCATGTGCGACCACCTTTACGACCCCGACCTGGTGAAACGTCTGATCGAAAGTGATCCGGCGGGTGCGGCGATGACGCTCGCCGTGGATACCGACAAGACTGCCCTCCATGATGTCGACGATGTCATGAAGGTCCGGGTGAAGGGACATAAAATCACCGCCATATCCAAGACATTGAGCGATTGGGACGCCGCCGATACCGGCGTAATGTGCTGCACATCGGCATTATTCGACGCCCTAGGCAAAGCCGCGGATGAGGGTCGTCACGGCTTAGCGGATGGGGTTGCCATGTTGGCCAAATGTGGTTTGGCGCAGGTCGTCGATGTCACCGGATCGTGGTGGCTCGATGTCGATACAACCGAAGCGCTCAAAATCGCCGAGCGTTACTTGGGAGACCGGGTGGCTCTTACCGGATAGTCAGGCGGCAGCCCGGTACCCCGCCCGGCAAAGAGCACAACCAGCACCAGTAACAGGAACACCGGCGCGCCTATCCCGGCCAAGGCCAGGAACCAATAGGCTTTGCCGAACACGGAAAGTCCAAGGACCAGGTAAATAAAATCCCGGCGCGAGAGATCGTCGAGCAACTTGGTCAACCGCTGAGACGGCCCGGCGGATACGGAGGTGTAGAGTGGACCAGCGTCGCTCTTTCTTCTCAATGTCAACCAATAGACAACGGCTGTCGATCCGGCGGCGCCGAGAACCGCACCGGCGCCAAAATACAATGGCCAGTCAGCCGAGATCTGGACGCTCCATCCCAACGCCATACAGGCGAAGATGGCGACGTGAACGAGGTTGTCGCTGAAGAAATCGAACAAGCCGCCAAATCTGGATTCGCGGTAAGTCAGGCGAGCGAGCTCTCCATCGCAGCCGTCGAGGACCGAGTGTAATACGAACAGCAAACCACCGATCACCTGAAGTTCCGGATTCGACCACAGGAAAAAAGGTGCCGCTGCAAGTCCAACCAGCATGGACACAAATGTCATCTGGTTCGGCGACACACCGCGCGGTGCCAGCCGGCGCGATATCTGCAACGAGATCGGCCGGGCGAAATATCGTGACGTGAAACCATCGGTCTTCTTGCGTAATCCCCGCATCAGATGGCGTTCGGCGCGCCTGAAGTTATCCGTCCCGGAAAGACGGAATGGCGGGTCGATGAGTGAAATTTGATCGCCGACGGGATTTGCGACCGCAGGGTCGTCGGCGGACACGCCTGCCCCGTAAATGTAAATTCCGTCTCCAGCATCCCGGCGCTCACCAGGCAGAACCACTTCGTTGGCGCATTGGGCAAGCCAAGCCGGCTCGCCGAGCAGATAGCCCGGCGCAAGCACCGTACACCTGTCCTCCGCCGATGTTGACACCGGCTCGCTTGTCACTCGCACGCCGCTCCTATCCCGCAACAGCGATTTAAACCGTACAACATCGCTGGCCCCTGCATGGACGATGAAGTCTCTGAATCCGGTCCGGCGCGCCGCCAACATCAACCGTTCGAGCAGCGATAGGCCAAGCAATTCCGTTGTCAGGTCGAGTTGGGCGACTGTTTCCGGTCGCACATCCAAGACCAGGCGTGGTGGCGGTGTAGCAGGTGGTTCGGTTTTGTGCCGCGATCCCATATCCCGCCTCACGATGCGCTAACAGGCCGGAAGCCGACCCAAGCGATGGCAAAACCCCATACGATCCAGACTATCTCGCGGAACCGACGGATCACTGCAACAGCCAAGCCGAGCGAGGGTTGCCCAGTGATGTGGCCGATCATCAACACTAGAGCCGCCTCCAGCGTTCCTATGCTGGCTGGAATAAAGAAGGTT
>JAPULJ010000610.1 GCA_027295145.1 Alphaproteobacteria bacterium
ATCTTTCATCTGCTATCTCGCCTTGACGAATTCGGATTTAGTGCCAAAGAGATCAAGTTCGATCTTAAGAAAATAGTTGAGCGTTCGCGCAGCGTGGCGGCACGGCTCAACAAAGGCGTCGGGTTCCTGTTGAAGAAGAACAAGGTGGCGGTCTTCGACGGCCACGCCAAGCTCAGCGGTCCCGGCAAGCTTCATGTCGAGAAGAACGGCAAGGCGATCGCCGATCTGTCGGCCAAACACATCATACTGGCCACCGGTGCACGGGCGCGGACCCTGCCGGGGCTCGAATCCGACGCCAAGCTGGTGTGGACCTATAAGGAAGCAATGGTGCCCGACATCATGCCGAAGTCGCTGCTGGTCGTCGGATCGGGCGCAATCGGTATCGAATTCGCCAGCTTCTTCCGCACGCTGGGCGCCGAGGTGACGGTCGTCGAAGTGCTCGACCGGGTCCTGCCGGTCGAGGATGAGGAGATTTCCGCCTTCGCCCGCAAGGCATTCGAGAAGCAGGGCATGAAAATCCTCACCAGCGCCAGCGTCTCGTCGCTCAAGCCCGGCAAGAACAATGTTTTGGTGACAATCGAGACAAAGGGGAGCAAGGAATCCGCCACTTTCGAGCGGGTCGTCCTGGCCGTCGGGATTACTGGCAATGTCGAGGGGATCGGCCTCGAAGGTACCAAGATCAAGGTCGAGAAGGGCCATGTGGTGGTCGACGAATGGCTGCGCACTGGCGAGGCGGTGGTCTACGCCATCGGCGATCTTGTCGGCCCACCCTGGCTCGCCCACAAGGCCAGTCACGAGGGCATCATCTGCGTCGAGAAGATCGCCGGGCTTGCCAGCGCCCACCCGCTCGATGTCTCACGGATACCCGGGTGCACCTATTGCAGCCCGCAAATTGCCTCGGTCGGGCTGACCGAAAAGGCGGCGAAGGACAAGGGTCACAAGGTCAAGGTCGGGCGCTTTCCCTTTATGGGCAACGGCAAGGCAATTGCCCTCGGCGAGGAGGAGGGGATGGTCAAGACCGTGTTCGACGCCGGCACCGGCGAGTTGCTGGGCGCCCACATGATCGGCGCCGAGGTTACCGAGCTGATCCAGGGCTACGCTGTCGCCAAGACCTTAGAGACCACCGAGGCCGAGCTGATCGAGAGCATCTTCCCTCATCCGACGCTCTCGGAAATGATGCACGAGGCCGTCCTTGATGCCTATGGCCGCACGATTCATTTCTAAGATATTTTTCGGCATCGTGCTTCCCGCCGGGCTGGCCGCACCTGTCCTGGCGGACAGCTCCTCGCCGCTGCTCGCGGCCTATTACGACCGGCAAATGGCGATCGTGGGTGGCGCGGTATATTCGTGGAGTGGAAATGATGCGCCAAAGCGCCTGTCGCTCATGGGCGTGCAGGTGGGGGTTGGGCGCGACACACGCTATGTCCTGACCGCGCAGGGTGTATTGCTGGGCTTCCGAGACGACCCGGAGCGGGCCGTGACGCTGATTACAGGGGTGGCGCGCTTCGCCGCCGGGCGGACGGGCATACTCGCAATCGGGGTCAACGGCACTCTCTGGTGGCTCTCCGGGCTTTCAGGGGACAAGCGCAAGATCGCGAACGCCACCGCCGCCGCTGTCGGGGACGGAACGAATTATTACATCACCGAAGCGGGCGCACTCTTCGTCAAGGGCAGGGCCCATCGCGGGCAATATGGCGACGGGAAGCTCACGGCGACCGACCGGTTCGTCCGGACCGCTTCGGACGTCTGGCAAATTAGGGCGCATACCGGGCATTCGATACTGCTCAAGAAGAACGGCGTCGTAATGGGGACCGGCGGGAATATTTACGGTCCCGTCGGCCGGCATGGCCTCGGCGACAAAGCGGTGCGGTGGAGCAGGATTCTATCGGGTGTCCGGGCAATCGCGACCGGATCATCGCACTCTCTGGCGATCCGGCACGATGGCACGCTGATGGCCTGGGGGCGCGGCTACGGCCCGGAACCAGTAGCGGTCATGGCGGGGGTGACGGCGGTTGCCGCCGGATCCAGCATGACGATTGCGCTCAAGCGGAACGGCTCGCTGTGGCAATGGGCGCCGGGGGAGACCCCGCGGCAAGTGCTCGCAAAGTGAGCCGGTGCTTGACCTTCTGAACAGGGCCATCAGGTTCAGCTCATGACCGAAAACCCCATCTGACGCTTTCGGAATTGATGCACGAATCCGTCCTTGACGCTTATGGTCGGGTCATCCACATCTAGGCCATGAGCGATATCGCTGCCGCACGGCTTCGACACCCCGAAAAGGCGCACAAGCCGGACAATCCGGTGAGGATGCGTAAACCTGCCTGGATCCGGGTCAAGGCGCCGACCTCGCCGGAGTATCACAAGACCCGCAAGCTGATGCGCGAGCTTGGGCTCAACACTGTTTGCGAAGAGGCGGCGTGCCCCAATATCGGCGAGTGCTGGGCCAAGAAGCACGCGACTTTCATGATCCTGGGTGCGATCTGCACCCGGGCTTGCGCCTTCTGCAACGTGGCAACCGGGCTGCCCGGTGCACTCGATCCGCACGAGCCCGAACGTGTGGGCCAGGCGGTCGCGGCACTGGGGCTGGCCCATGTCGTTGTCACGTCGGTCGATCGCGACGATCTCGATGATGGCGGGGCGGCGCAGTTCGTCGCCACCATCGAGAACATCCGGCGCGCCGCTCCCGATACGACAATCGAGGTGCTAACCCCTGATTTCCTGCGCAAGAAAGGTGCGGGTGAAGCGGTCGTCCGGGCTAAACCGGAAATCTTCAACCACAACCTCGAAACAGTGCCGCGGCTTTATCCGACGATCCGGCCGGGCGCGCGCTACTTCGCCTCGCTCAAGTTGCTGGCGCGGGTCAAGGAGATCGATCCCTTGGCCTTTACCAAATCCGGGCTCATGGTGGGGCTCGGCGAGAGCATCGAGGAGGTCCATCAGGTGATGGACGATCTGCGCGCCGCCGAGGTCGATTTCCTGACCATCGGGCAGTACCTGCAGCCGACCCCCAAGCACGCTTCCGTCGCGCGTTTCGTCACGCCGGACGAGTTCGAGAGCTTGAAGAAAATGGCCTTCGGCAAGGGTTTCTTGATGGTCTCGGCCTCGCCGCTGACCCGCTCGTCCTATTTCGCGGGCGATGATTTCGTGCGGCTGAAGGTGGCTAGAGAGTGCGCGGCGCGGGAGGCCCAAACCGGCGATGCCGACGCATAGCGAAAAGCGCTTCCTGCCCTATTCGCCGGAGCAGATCTTCGATCTGGTCGTCGATATCGAACGCTATCCCGAATTCCTGCCCTGGTGCGTCGGCGCGCGAATTCGCTCGCGGGCGGAAAACGAGATCGTCGCCGATTTGATGATCGGCATCAAGATTATCCGCGAGCGCTACACTTCGCGGGTTAAATATGAGCGGCCGGGGCGGATCGATGTCGCCTACGAGCACGGCGGGCCGTTCAAGCACCTGACCAACCGCTGGATCCTGACCGCTGTCGAGGGCGGCTGCGAGGTGGATTTCTTCCTCGATTTCGAATTCAGGTCGCGCACCCTGCAGCGCCTCATCGGATTGCTGTTCCAGGAAGCCGTGCGTCGCATGGTCGGCGCCTTCGAGAGCCGGGCCAAGCGGCTGTACGGCGCACCGCCATTGAGCAAACCCTCGCTGGCGCCGAATTCCTGAGTGATTCCGCTCACGCCAAATTGGCGAACATAATTGCAATGGCGACGCTGTTCTGGGTTGCGTGGATGATGACTGGCGACCACAGCGAGCCGGTTTTCTCGTAAGCAATTGCGAGGACCATCCCGACCGCCGCTGCCGCGAATATGATCGGAATCAGCCCGTGGATCAGTCCGAAGACCGCCGCACTCGCCAACACCGCTGGCCACACTCGCCAGAACCGCCGCAGCCAGCCGAACAGGAGGCCCCGGAAGATCAGTTCCTCGGCGAATGGTGCCAGCAGGCCGCCGATGATCAGCATGCCGACCAGCGCCGTGTAAGAGAATCCCGCGGGGGCGAGGAAGGGGAGTTGGGGACTGACCATGGGCCGACCGAGCAGCTTCTGAACCGCGGTCCCGACAACGCCCATCAATGGCACGCACAGCAATCCGACGATGAAGGACAGAATAACGAACCGTAGCCTCATCGGTTTCAGCCCGAAGCCGCGCCAGCCGATCCGGCGGCGCAGGACGACGATGAAAAAGACCGCGGCGATCATGCCGATCGTCGATAAGGTCAAAACCGTCAGCATGTAGGTTTCCGAGCGGGCCAGTGCCTGCATCTTCGTGGGATCGCCGCCGCCCATCACCAGCGCGACCAACATCGCGGTCACCACCGCAAGACTCAATGCCGCGCCGAGAACCGCCAGAACCTCCCACCAGCGGATGTCGAATGTCGGAACTTTTACTTTGGTTACCAGCATCGGCTCATACGGTTAAATGTTGGCGGGCGAGATTTTCGAGCATATCGAGGGCCCTGTGGACCGTCGCCAGGCGGACAGCATCGCGGTCGCCGGCGAAAACCTCGCGAATGTGGATGGCGGCGTCACCGCTGCGCGCACCGGCAAAATGGACCAGACCCACCGGCCGTTCAGAAGACCCGCCCCCTGGCCCGGCGATGCCGGTGACCGCAACCACCAACTCGGCCCGGCTCCGTTCAAGCGCGCCGGCGGCCATGGCGCGGACGATCGGCTCGCTGACCGCGCCGTGCTCGGCGATCAGTTCGGCCGGTACGCCGAGGACTTCGCTTTTGGCATGGTTTGAGTAGGTGACGAACCCGCGCTCGAAGACCGCCGACGAGCCGGCGATCCCAGTCAGGCAGCCGGCGATCAGTCCGCCAGTGCAGGATTCGGCGGTGACGATCCGCAGACCCAATTCTCGGCAGGTCTCCAAAATCAGTTTTGCTTTATCATTCAAATCGTTAGGAAAAATTGATCGACCTTTCTATGAGGATTAAACCGGTGAGAGCCGCAAACGCATAGATCGCCGCCAGTATGTCGTCGAACATCACGCCGAAGCCGCCCTTGATCCGCTTATCTGCCCAGCCCACCGGCCATGGCTTGACGATATCAAACATTCGAAACAGCACAAAGCCGGCAAGCCAATGCCACCACACCCCGGGCGCCGCTGGCAAAAGAGTCAGCCATTGGCCGGCGACCTCGTCGATCACCACCGGGCCAGGATCGTCGATCCCCGTGGTATCGACATAGACGTTGCTGGCCCACCAGCCCACCGCGAATACCGCAACGCCTGCCACGGCCAAAGCCGGTACGCCGCCATAATTGGCGAGCAGCCAGGCCAGGGGCAAGGCGGCCAGCGAGCCGAAAGTGCCGGGGGCTGCGGGCAGGTTGCCGACGCCGAACCAGGTGGCGAGGGCGAAACCCAGCCGCTGGGAAGCTGTCCGTGTCGGGAGTTTGCTTCTCACCAGTCATTCCGGCAGACGGACCGAGACTATTGCCTGGGCGGCGATGCCCTCGCCGCGCCCGGTAAAACCGAGGCGTTCGGTCGTCGTTGCCTTTATGCTGACGCGGGATCGTGGCAGGCCAAGGATCTCGGAGACCCGGGCCACCATGGCAGCGTTGTGCGGCCGCAATTTCGGCGTTTCGCAGATCACCGTAAGATCGAGATTGACGATCGTGCCCCCGCGCTCGGCGATCAGCCCGCCGGCATGGGTCAGGAAGCGATCGGATGTGGCGCCCTTCCAGCGCGGATCGTCGTCGGGGAAATGCACGCCGATATCGCCCGCGCCGATGGCCCCGAGCAATGCGTCGGTGAGCGCATGCAGCCCGACATCGGCGTCCGAATGGCCGATCAGGCTTTGCTTATGCTCGATCCGCACCCCGCACAGCCAGACATGATCGCCGGGTCCGAAGGCGTGGACGTCGAAGCCCATGCCGACGCGAATGAGCGAATCGGCGGCAAGGTGTCTTTCGGCCCGCAAGAGATCGTCTTCGGTGGTGACCTTGAAATTCACTTCGCTGCCCTCGACCAGCGCTACCGCCAGCCCGGCTTCCTCCGCGACGGCCGCATCGTCGGTAAGACCTTTACCCTGGCCAGCGCGGTGGGCGGCGAGGATCGCTGGGTAGCGGAATCCCTGTGGCGTTTGAGCGCGCCATAAACAGGCACGATCGAGGGTGGCGCTTACGAGGCCTTTCACGCCGCGCTTGAGGGTATCGACGACCGGGACGGCGGCCAGCGCACCGTCGGCGCTATCCAATGCAGTGACGATGCGCCCGATCGTGACAGAGTCGACGAATGGGCGCGCGGCGTCGTGGATCAGCACCTTGTCGGGCGCGTCTTCGGACAGGCTTTCGAGCCCCAATCGTACCGAATCCTGCCGCGTCTCGCCCCCGGCGACCGGCGCGCCGATGTCCAGCCCGGCGAGCGCCTCCTCGTACAGGGTGCGGTCGCCGGGGTGGATGACGACACGAACTTCGTCGATCCCAGCGTGACGGGCGAACGCCTCGGCGCTGTAACGAAGCAGGGGGGTCCCGGCGAGATGCTGATACTGCTTGGGGACATCGCCGCCGATCCTCGAGCCCCGGCCGGCGGCGACAATCAACGCTGTGCAGCCGGTCATCGGCGAGCCTTCTATATCTCCGGGAACGGTTCTTGCCGGACCCTAACCCGCGTTTGGAGCGATGCCAAGGTGATGCCGCCGCTCTTTCACGCTTAATCCATAATTCATTCGTTCGAGGCGGATTGCGTGGCGTTCATTTCCACAACGGAGCCGCGGCTTCGAGCGTATTGGTGAGAATCGCACCAGCGCACTTTGTCACGGCCTCTTGTACTTCAAGAGTTCTAAAAATGCCCCGTATACCTCCGGCTCCTTGGCCCCATTGGTATTCGCATACTTGACGATCACGCCCAGTTTTGGAGCGTACCAAAAAGTTGTCGTGTTGGCTTTGCGTTTGGAGACAATTCGAAACGTTTGAAACGTTCCCGCGGAAACTTTCACTATCTCGCGAGCGACTACCCGAATGATAGGCAAGCTAATCTTTTTGGACCGGCCTTTACTACGGACCTCGTAGTTACGGGACCATTTCTTGCCAACTGATATGGGCCACACAAATTGAGCATTGTGTGGGACATACTCGGCGAGAACACTGCCCTGAACGTCTATGTGGGCGACGCGGTTACCGTCCTTGAGCCTGTAGACTTGAACAACTGTAACGGGCTTCTTTCCGGTTTGTTCGACAACGGACCTGACGCGATATACCGGCACGCCTTTGTAGGGCGAGCGATCTTGCAAAACCGTACTTGTGATCTGTTGATTGCGAGTTTCATCGCCCAAGCGAATTACGTAGCGGTAGACGTATACACTGCCGGGTACGGGTGCTTTGAAATTCGCACTTTGTTGTACGCCGGCCGGCGCGGTCGATGATGCGATTGCGATCGCAATCGCGACGATTGTAGCGGCAATTGAGGCGATAGTTCGCTTCATTTGCAATTCCTCATATGGACCCATCCCGCTCCGTTTGTGAGGCGCTCATTGCAGCCAGCCCGCTTCACGAACGCTTGGCAGGAAGCTTTCGCTCACCGGCACTTGCAAGCCATTTTTCAGAAATAGCGTGGTCTTTCGCCCCTTTTTCTCCGTATTCGCGACGGCGGCGCGCGCAACCCAATACGAGCGATGCACTTGCATGCCATCGGCCCCGGCCAATTCCAAAACCGCATCCTTCAATCGAAACAAAATCAGATCGTGGCCAGCAGTGGTGTGGATTCTCAAGTAGTGGTCCTCGGTTCTGAGACACAATAAATCGCCGGCAATCCGGTGGGGGATGCGTTTGAAAAATCGGATATCACTGTTGCCACCGGACTCCTCGGACGTCGCCGGCGAGCCGACCGAGATGAGCCGGACCAGCAATTGGCCAATCCAGCAATAGGCCAGCATGGCACCAAGAATCCCCAGGAACGGGGACGCGCCAATGCGCAACGGAGCGCCGAACTGCCAAGCGCGGATCAAAACGATCTCCACGGTCATCAGGCCGGCAAAGATGAATGCGGCGAGCGTGCCACTGACGCCCGGTGGCCAGGGATTGGCGCTGGTTAAGCGATGAAGACGCGATACGATTAGCGACCATTGCAACCAACCGATCGAAATGCCCCCAAGCCAGTAAATATACCGCACGCCAATATCGAATTTCGAAGTGCCGAAGGGACCGGCGGCGGCTACCAGCGTGCTTGCAAGGACAATCACGGCGACGTGACGCAACCACCGGTGTTTTAGAAATGAATTTTTCGCCAGCATTTTGGTGTACATCATGCGAATTCACGCTTCGTGAAATCGATGGGATACGGACTCGCGAAGGAAATTGGCCGATTCGCGAAATCCGCCTGGGCAACCCCGCCACCGTCAGTTTATCTCTCGAACATACCGACCCACAAGAACGCCGGATATCAGCGGCAATCAAGGAGAAAGCAATATGACTGAAACTGTTGGAACAGAGAATTCGTACGGTGAACTCGGCCGCGACATCGGTGTGGTGGGTCGCTGGATTAGGTCTAATTCGACAGCATGAGGTATCGATGAGCACACAGCTAAAACTCGACGAACCAGGGACGCTCCTCAGGCCCGGCATCATAGGTCGGACGGCTCGATTTTTGTTTGCAGTGCTCTGTCTCTATACGGTGTGGAGCGTTCTCGAACACAGTGGCTCCTTCCTTTTTACGACCCAAGCCGTGCTCGCGCGGTTTGTGGTCGCCATAGCCTTCGCCTTTTGGCTATTTCCCTATGTCGTGAATATCGGCTTCTCGAAGGCTTGGAGACGACGGCCCCAGGTTGCGGTCGTCGTGCTCTTGCTTGCGGCGGCCGCAGCCAGCTGGGTCTATTATGGCGGCATCCTTGGTCCCCCTGTGGGGTTGGTGGTGTTTGTCTGGCTTATCTACGTCTTCGGTCATCTCGGCGTGTCATTCGCTCTGGCTTTCGTGCTTGCTACGCCGGGCTGCGAGATGAGAGCGATACCCCACCTATGGACGCTTCTGACGGGCCGCGCGACCAAGGAGCACTACTGTCCAGGTCCGCTGGACCGCATTGACAAATGGGAAGCCGGCCGTAAGTGAAATCGGTCGCCATTCAAATCGTCTCCTGGCGTCCCAACACAGTCGTAGGAGCATCCTACCCTTTCGAAATCGGATAATATCGTGAAATGAATCTATCCACGCGCCGCAAAGCGCAACTGCGCATGAGAGCGAAGGTCGGAGGCTACGCCGTTTTGGGCGGCGGCCTTTACGGCATGATTGCGGACGTCGCCTCTGGCGAGGCACGCTATTTTTTGGGCTTTGCGAAGGGAGCGTTCATCGGCCTCTTCATCACCGGGTTGGTGGTCGCATTCAATTGGTACTGGTACCAGACGCGGCCGGGCGAGACGCTGCGCAAACTGCCCTTCACGGCCGCGGTGCTGCTCAAGACCGTGGTCTATCTTATGATTATCGTTGTCGGCATTCGGCTCGGCATTCGGCTGTTCGATCCGACCCGACCGCTTGCGTTCAACTTGCTTTCGCCGATATTTCTCACCGGCGTGGCGTTCGCAGTGCTGTTCATATTCGTCCTTAATTTCGTGTTCGAGGTGAACCGCCTGCTGGGTCAGAACGCGCTTGCGAACTTCATCTTCGGCGCCTATTACCGCCCGCGCCAAGAGCAACGCGTCTTCCTGATCGTCGATATAATCGGCTCCACCGGCATCGCCGAGAAACTCGGCGATGTACAGTTTCTCGCCTTCCTAAATCAATTCTACCGCGACATGAGCGATCCGATCCTGGAGCACAGGGGCGAAGTCCACAAATACGTCGGCGATGAGGCGATCGTGACATGGCCGCTCGAGCGCGGGGTCGAAGATGCGCGCTGCGTCCACTGCTATTTTGGAATGCTCGAGGCGATAGCGAAGAGGCGCGAAGCCTACCGGCGCGCCTTTGGTCTCGTGCCCGAATTCCGGGCCGCCTTGCATGCCGGTCCTGTCGTCGCCGGCGAGATGGGGGAGCTGAAACGGGAGATCGTTTTCCTGGGCGACACACTGAATACCGCGGCACGCATAGCCGAGGCGACCAAGGACGCGAAGCACCCCTGTTTGATTTCCGATGACCTGCTCAAGCGTCTCGAACTGCCATCGGCCTTCGCGGTCGAGAACCTGGGTCGAACACACCTTCGCGGGCGCGAGCACTCGATCACGCTGTTCGCCCTCAGCAAGTCGGATGCCTAAGAGCCGGTCTAGATAATGATGGACACTGGGGGGGGTAACCGGGCCCCCGAGGGACAAGCCGGGCCCCTGGGGTGGCGGAGAGGTTCGTAGCACCGTTGAGGCCGGTTAATGCCGGCGGAGGGAAGGGGCCTCAGTTCAAGACAGACGGTGATTAGCGACCATTGTAACCAGCTGATCGAAATACTCCCAAGCCAGTATAAATAGCGCACGCCAATATCGAATTTTGCAGTGCCGAAGGGACCGGCGGAGGCTACCAGCGCGCTTGCAAGGACATTCACGGCGGCGTGACGCAACCACCGGTGTCTTAAAAATGAAATTTCACCAGATTTTTGGTGTGCGTCATGCGAATTCACGCTTCGTGAAATCGATGGGATACGGACTCGCGAAGGATATTGGTGGATTCGCGAAATCTGCCTGGGCAAACCCAGCACCGTCATTTTATCTCTGGAACATACCTACCCACAAGAACGCCGGCAATCAGCGGCAATCAAGGAGAAAGCAATATGACTGAATCTGTTGGAGCAGAGAATTCGTACGGTGAGCTCGGCCGTGACGTCGGTGTGATCGGGCGCTGGTTAAGGTTGGCTGTGGGCGGAACCCTAAGCGGTTACGTCATCTACCCGGTGGTACAATCTTCTTCGGCAAACGAAGTTTTGGAATTGGCGTTATATTTCGTCGCCACGCTCTCCGGCTACATGGCAGCCCAGTATTTCCTCGGCGAGCGGCTGCTCGCCAAAGTCAGTGCCTGGCTGAGGACCGTGATTCTCCTGGGACCACTGGCCGTCATATTTGCCCTTCAGCTTGGGCCCCATGTGTTTCACCAGGCGCTAATACTCTACTTCGGCCTGTCGTTGATTGTGAGCTTTTTCATTCGTTACGGCGGATGCGAGGTGATGTCGATACCCGGCCTGATCTTCGGCACCCGCTATACCGTCTACTGCCCGTTGAACGTGGTTGATGCAGTGGAGAAAGCGACGAAAGACCGACAGGCATAATGTGGCGATTACGAATCACATTGCACATCACCACAACCTATCAATAGGTCGAAATTGAGCATGGGTGAATTTTCGATTTGGGTCGGGACCGGCAGTAAAGATAACAATACGCCAAGGTCTATCGTTGGGCGCAATGCAGACATGATCCGCTGAAAAGCTGACGGTCCGGGCATAATTTGTAATAGAAACTCAATCTGAGACACTTTGCAGCGCTCTGTCGCCAAAGATTGCGCGTTGCGCTATAGAGGGGCCATGCCCGTTCCTTTGATCTATGGCCTTTCGGCCTTGGCGGCCCTGGTTCCGGCGTGGTTGTTTGTCGTCCGCGGCGGCGGGCGGGTGCCGCTCTATTGGCTGCTGCTGGCGGTTGCGTTGGCGGGGCCGGGCACTT
>JAPULJ010000611.1 GCA_027295145.1 Alphaproteobacteria bacterium
GCGTGCCCGTACAGATCCCCGTCTCGATCCCGGGCAGGATCTCGCGCACGAAGACGAGGTAAGCCCTGCCTAGGACGAAGGGGTAGCCGCAGGCCTCCCCGGTTAGCCGTGTGCGGACCACGACCTCCGGCCCGACCATGCCCTTCCAGGTCCGGATCACGAGGAATTTGACCTCGTGCTCCCCGGAGTCAGTGAGGCCGAGACGGTCGAACAGGGGGCGGACAATCTTCGTGACTTGACCTGAGAACGCTGCGCTCGCTCGCTCCAGCGCCGCCTCCGGGCTGACAGGTGCAGCGCAGCTGCAGGCGCGCGCCGCTGACGGCTCCCCCACCAGGACGGCGGCCAGAAAAATGAATGCAAGCACGGTGCGGGGCAATGGACCGTCCCTCTATCGTCTCTCAGAGAATAGCAGCCGGCCCCACGAGAGTCCCCGGCTGCTTCTTCTCAATCGCAAGCCAGTGTTAAACTGCCACCATGAGACGTGCGACTGTCGCTTCGGCATGGCTTGTCTGCTCGATCTGGCTTGCCGCCTGTGCAGCGGCGGCCCCGTTGCCCCTGGCCGATCACGGACCGCGCACCCACGCCGTCCGCGTCGTCAGCAATGGCTGGCATACCGCGATTGTCATCGGGCGCGTCGAACTGGTCGCCACAGGCCTGTTGCCGGAAGCAGATGATTTTCCAGACGCGGTGTTCCTTGAATTCGGCTGGGGCGACCGAGTGTATTATCCCGCCGGGGAGAAAACGCTCGGGATGGCGCTCGACGCCGCGTTGACTGCAACGCCGGCAGTCATGCATATGGCCGGCCTCGCCGAACGGCCGGAGCTGACCTACGCCGATGCCAAGGTCATGCCGGTTGCGCTGAGCCAAGTCGAGTTTAGGCAGCTGGTCAGCGCCATTGCCGGAGATTTCGAGCGCCCCGAGGGAGAGCGTGCGGTGCCCGTCTCGCGTGGCCTCTACCCGCACAGCAAATTTTACAACGCGCGCGGCACGTTCTACCTTTTCAACACTTGCAACACCTGGACCGCGCGCATGTTGCGCGCCGGCGGTGTCAATCTGTCGCCGTCGGGGATCATCACGGCCGATGATTTGGTGGCACGCCTGCGCGCGGCGGTTGGTTTGAATCGACGATCAGGCGGTGGCGCCTAAGCAGCGGTCGGCGTGTTGCGGTGAAGCCGCTTCGCTACCGCCGTCAGCGGCACTGCGGCAAATCCGCGGTGTCGTGTGCGGGACGATTGGTGGTATTGATGAAGTGTTATGGTCGAAGCCCAAATACCCAAGCCACCGGCAGAGCCACCCCCGGAACCGATCCCTGGCGTTCTTCCAATTCCTGTCCCTGGCAAACCGCCGCAACCGCCACCAACGGAACTGCCTCCGCCAGGTTATGCGTCGCCGTCAGATAACCTCTGATGTGAGATCGGTGTTTCCCTTGTCAGCCGCGATGTCCGTTGTTGGGGGTAAAGCGGACATAAAATCCAGAGTCGCTGATGTCCGTTCCTGATCCAAAGCGGACGTGGCGGGCGTTCATAGACTCCTTGCACTGCACACCATAATGCTAGGCCACCGCCGGTTTTTCGCTCGCAGCTGACAGCGCCTGGGACAACGCCTCTAATGCGCCCATGAAGTCGCTCAAAGGCAGATAGCCAAAACCAAGCCGGAAGATGCGTTTTTCTTCGCCGAACCATGTGCCATCGGCGACCTGAAGATCGTGAGCTTCGAGAACGGCATAGAACGCATCGACAGCCTTGTCGGCGAATGCGTCGTGGCAGAGCCGCACGCAGCACAGAGCGCCCGCATCAGGACGTACCCATTCTACATGATGCGAATGATCGCTTACCCAATGACTGAGGTAATCAAGAGCTTCTGAGAGGGCGCTTCGACGATCGGCGAGGATCACATCAAGCTTGTTGAACAGGATTTCAGCCAGCGCTTCATCGACCACTGACGCCGATATCACGGTGTTCAATTTGGCAAACGTTAGGCGCTCATAAAGATCAGCCGAGTGGGTCGTTAGCCAGCCAATCCGCAAACCGGGTGCGCCGTAGGCCTTCGAAATCGAAGATGTGGTGATGATCCGGTCGGAACAGGCCGCAACACTCGGTATGGCATTCCCGTCGTAAGTCGCATCTCGATAGGTTTCGTCAACGACGAGGAAGGCTTCTGGTGCCTTCGCTTGGACCGCTTCGATCAAGCGTATAACCGTCGCCTGCGGGATAGAAACGCCGCTTGGATTTTGCGGTGATGCGATGCTAACGAGCTTCACCTTTGGATTGAGCGACGAGATAAATGCTGCTTCGTCGATCTGGTAGCCCTCGTCGAAGCTCAATTTGAATGGCAAAATCGTTGCGCCGGTCGCCCGCATCGCATCAATCGTCGGCGGAAAACAGGGCGTGGCGACGATGATTTCGTCGCCTGTTCCACAAAGCTCAAAATTCGTCAGAAATAGCGATAGCGCTGCGCCCTGTGTAATGAGCACGTTATCGGGATTGACGCCGACGCGATCGGCAATCAGCTTCCGGAGGGTCAAATTTCCCTTCGAAGTGCCATAGCCGAGACGTAATGCGAGAAGGCTTTCAAGATCGGATTGATCTACCAACTCGTGCAGGATGAGGTCGCTCGACGTGCTTTCGGCGAGATTATGGCGACGATGAACGTCAAGAAGCGAAATGATTTCGTTTTTCGGAAAGCGTCCATTCGACATTCATTTTCTCCTTTTCGCTGTCAACAATAGACAGCGCTACAGAGACCATTCAAACGTATTTTCTTTCCAAAGGTACCGACCAAAATCTTCGCTTTCATAGTCTGGTCTCGGCGGACAGCGAGCATTTATAGACTCCATCACTCGCGCACCATAAGCTTTCACCCTTATCGGAGTGTTAGACGCGTGGTCGAAGAACGAACCCAGAGAAGGCTTGCCGCAATACTGGCTGCAGACGTAGTCGGTTACAGCCGTCTCATGGGCGAAGATGAGACCGGAACACTGGCTGCGCTGAAACAGCATCGTGCCATGTTGATCGACCCCACAATTGCCGAACACCGGGGCCGCATCGTCAAACTAATGGGCGATGGGGTGCTGGTCGAGTTCGCCAGCGTTGTTGATGCGGTTGAATGTGCGGTCGGCATCCAGAGTGGCATGGTGGAGCGGAACGCCGATACGCCTGACATCAGGCGAATTACGTTTCGCATCGGTATCAACCTCGGCGACATAATCATCGACGATGACGACATCTATGGCGATGGGGTGAACGTAGCGGCGCGCCTTGAAGGGCTCGCCGCGCCCGGCGGTGTCTACGTTTCGGAGAAGGTGTTCGAGGAAGTCGGCAACAAGCTCGACTTAGAGTTCGCAGACATGGGCGAACAGTCGCTCAAGAACATCGACGCCCCGGTCCGAGTTTACTCTATAATCCTCGGTAACGGAGCACCGCCACGGCCCACGGCTTCGAAAGCGACATCCGCCATCGCTTCGTTCAGTGGTAAACCTTCGGTTGCGGTGCTGCCGTTTGCCAACATGAGCACGAACCCGGACGACGAATACTTCTCCGACGGTTTGACTGAAGATATCATTACAGAGCTGGCGCGTTTTCGCGAACTGGCAGTGATCGCCCGCAACTCGACCTTTCAGTTCAAGAACAGGGCGGCGGATGTTGCCAGCGTCGGTCGCGAGTTGGGCGCGCGCTATGTCGTGGAGGGTAGTGTGCGGCGCGCCAGCGAACGCATCCGCATCAACGCCCAGCTTGTTGAGGTGGACAGCGGCACCCATGTTTGGGCCGACCGCTGGGACCGCGACATCGGCGACATCTTCGCCGTGCAGGACGAGCTGACCCGCATGATCGCGGCCAATCTTGGCGTGCGGGTGCAGAATGCCGCTCTCGACCAATCATTGCAAAAACATCCCTCCGACCTGGATGCCTATGACTGCGTGTTGCGCGCGCGTCGCTTCACCACTCTGCTCGACGCGGACGAACAGGCAAAAGCACGCGACCTGCTGGAACAGGCGATCGAACTCGACCCCGGTTATTCCCAGGCCCATGCGTTGTTGGCCAATGTCTATCTGGCCGAGCATCGATTCGGCTCGAACCCGCGGCCCGATCCGATCGGACGTGCCCTGCGGATGGCGCGGCGGGCCGTCGAACTGGACCCGCAGAACGCCTACGCTCACTGCTGGCTGGCCATTGTGCACTTTTTCCAGCACGAGAATGAGAGCTTCGAGGCTGAGGCGCAACGGGCGCTCGCCCTCAACCCCAACGATGCCGAAACGGTGGCCGAAATCGGCCATTTCTATACGTGGTTGGGACATTTCGAACGGGGAGTCGCGCTGACTAGACAGGCGATGGCGCTCAACCCGCTCCACCCAGGTTGGTACTATTTCTCATTCGCACACTATCATTACGACCAGCGCGATTACGCGCAAGTTGTCGCCGATGTTGAGAAGGCTGATATGCCCCATTTCTACTGGACGCATTTGATGAAAGCGGCTGCGCTGGGACAGTTGGGGAAGACTGAACGCGCTGCCGATGCGCTGGCGCGAATGCGGGAGCTGAAACCCGGATTCTCGGCGCGAGAAGAAATTGAGAAATGGACCGGCACACCCGAATTTGCAGCTCATCTATTGGAGGGTTTGAAAAAGGCCGGCCAAATTGTGTGAACTCATCTGCCAGGTCTTGGCAGCTAGGAAGGCCACTTCACACCTAAATCCCGGCTAGCCAACCGCACACCAAAGAAACGTAGGTCGAAAGCTCGACAGTATGTTGCAATGCAATAGTCCGTTTATGGCTAATAACGGACATTGACGAGGCCGTCAGTCACGACCGCTTTCGGGTGTAAACCGGACGTGATTTATGACACCTGGCGACGGCGAAAATTGACCCAAACCGGATATCGGCGGCCAAGTCTTAGAGGATTGGCGACAGCCAGCCGACCACCACGCCGTATAGAACGTGTACCAGCAAGGCTGTTATCCAGGCTCGCGGGTGGTGCTTGAGGCTAAATATTCCGCCCTGAAGGAAAATCGGCACGAAGATTAACTGCGCACCAAAAAACAGGATGACACCCCAAATGAGGCCGCGCACCACGAGGAGTTCGCCGGGCAGGAGCGGCCCGATCACCGTGGCGTAGAGGAGCGCGAATAAGATACCATTCATTTGCAATAGCGCGATCCCCCACCAATAGGGCGCAGGACCTTCGAACGAGTCGCCAAAGGTAAGTTGCGTCATCCCCCGGGGAAAATCGAGCCGCGGCAGACCGTATCGGGGCGCCCAGAGGGCGAATATCAAGAGGACATAGCCAGCGAGAATGCCAACCGCCGACACATGAAGGAAAAATTCTAAGTCCATACTCCCGCCCAACTTTTAGAGTAAAACGAATGACCAGCCCGCTGGCAGATAGCGGCAACCACTGATTTGGTTCGCTTATGGATGTCTCCAGTATACCGTCTCAAAGGCCTGTGGACAGCACAGTCGCGGTGCGCGGAGGATTGAAAACTATAGTTGAAAAACCCTGTATCAGGCCGCACCACCTCTCGGCTCGGTTACAAACCACGTCTCCATCTGTCCCGTGCCCTTCACGTCGACCATCCCGCGCGGTTCGCATACAAACTCGTCTTTAATCATCTCATAGGTCGCTCGAGTGATCTGCACAAATCCTTCGCGCCCATGCGATTCCATTCGGCTGGCCGTGTTCACCACCTCGCCCCACAAATCATAGATGAACTTCTTGCGGCCGATCACGCCGGCCACCACCGGTCCTGAATTAAGGCCGATACGAAATGTCAGCTTGCGCCCCTGAAACTCATGCTTACTGACATAGTCTCTCATCTCCAGTGCCATGCGCGTGAGCGCTTGCGCGTGATCGGCGCGGGGACGCGGTATTCCAGAGGCCACCATATAGCAGTCGCCAATCGTCTTTATCTTCTCCAGCTCATACTTCTCGGTCAGATCATCGAATTGGGAAAATACCTCGTCGAGCAATTTTACCAGCTCATGGGGCGACATTGTCGCTGAGATGGAAGTGAAACCGACGACGTCGGCGAACAGCACGCTTGCGCCTTCGAAATAATTGGCGATGGTGCGTTGTTCATCTCGCAAGATAGCTGCAATTTCCTTGGGCAGAATATTCAATATCAGCGCCTCAGATTTTTCTTGGAACGCATTTTTCTGGCCGACGAAATAAAACACCATCAGGAAAATTAACGCGCCAACCCCGATAAGGTTGATGACAAAAAAGAAAATCATCACCTCCGGCGACAGATTGTTGGAAAAATCCAAATAGGGTTGCAAGAATCCGCTGAGGGCGACGAGACCGACAAAGGCTAAAAACCAGCGGGGCGCATGACGGGGTTCGTCGAACAGCATTGCCCCCATGGGACAAATCAACGCCCACATGATCACCGCGCTGCCTTGGACAAATCCGCCCAACGCGATCATGAGTAAAAAGGGCAGCAGAAGGATCAGCGCGAGTTGGCTGAAGCGAAAGAAACGATACCGGCGCGTCAGGCCAAAGTGGATGATACTGAGCAGCGATACGACGCCGTACGAGAACGGAATCGCGCCGGCCAACGGTTCGCCAAAGAAGGTGTACAACAGGCCCCACGTTACGCCGGCAAATACAAACGGAAATGAGCACAACACCAGCAACGATTTTTGCAGCTTAAGATCAACATCGTCATTTGGGTCTGCGCCAATACGGGCAACCCAAACGAATTTTTCCACCGCGGAACGCCTCATCTACCGATCTCCGTTTTCATCAACCATCGCAAAGCCA
>JAPULJ010000612.1 GCA_027295145.1 Alphaproteobacteria bacterium
CTCTCTTCGTCGTCAAGAAGGCGGATCGCATACAGGAATTCCTCGGCTTCCAGGACGTCGTACACGTCGGGGGAGGCGACGGCCGTATCGGCGCGGAAATAGCGTTTGAGCTTCGTGTCCCGGTATCGGACGACGGCCGGCTCAAGCACCAAACGCCAAGGGATGCAGTTCCCTTGGCGGTGGAACGGTGGTACTATTTCCCTGAATTTGGGGGTTATCTGGGAAATATCCGTTAAGGTCGTTATTTTCGGCGCTCTCGGCTCGCGTTCGGGAGTTTCTGTTGCTGGGCTCGTCGTAAGATGAGCTGTTTGCTGAGCAGGTTCCGGAATCAAGATGAAGATCATTGGATGGAGTGGATTCGAGAACGCGATGGCGTTCAAACAGGACGAATTTCCGGGACTTGATTTGCGTGAGTACCGTATCGTCCAGGGGCAGGATTCCGCGGCAGCGCTTGTCATCGACGGCGACATCATAGCAGCCGCGGCGGAGGAGCGATTCAACGGACGCAAGCACAGCGGTGCGTTTCCGGCGGGAGCGATTCGCTACTGCGCTGCCGAGGCCGGTATCGGCGTGCGCGACATCGACGCCTTCGTCCACGCCTTCGACTACGGCGCTTACAGGTTTCATCACTCTCTCAGCGACCTGGCGAAACGACGCTACCGGAAAGTCTATTCCCGAGAAGCGATCCTCGAGTTGTTTGGACGCCGGCTTCCCGAGGTCGAAAATCGCGAGGAAAAGTTGCATCACGTGGAGCATCACATCGCGCATGCGGCGAGCGCCTATTACACCTCGGGATGGGATGAATGCCTCGTCGCCGTGCTCGACGGGATGGGCGAGGTCCATAGCATTACCGTTTGGCACGCCTGCGACGGAAGACTGGAAAATATCCACAAGCAAAGCGCGAACAATTCACTCGGGGTGTTGTACTCGCTGGTGACTCTGCACCTCGGATTCGATTTCAACAGCGACGAATACAAGATCATGGGACTCGCCCCGTACGGAGACCCGGCGAAGTTTCGCGCATTCTACGACGAGCATGTGCAGCTTCTCGACGACGGCGGGCTCAGAATCCCCATTCTGAGCCTGAACAAGACGCCGTTTGAGCGCGAGGTCTACGAACGCACGCGCGCATTTCTCACCGAAAACCTCATCGCGCCCCGCAAGCCGGACGACGAAATCGAGGATGTACATCGTGACGTTGCCGCGGCTCTTCAGGAATGTTTGAACCGCGCCATTCATCACATCGGCTCCCATTTCGCGAAAACGACGGGCCTGCGACGCCTCGCTATGGCCGGCGGCGTCGCATTGAACTGCACGGCCAATAGTAAGCTTCTCGACTCGAACGCGTTCGACGAAATCTACGTCCAACCCGCAGCCGCGGACGACGGCGCGGCGCTCGGCGCAGCCCTCGCCTACGCAGCGACAGAAGACAAAGTTCGCAATCTCCGTATGGCCGTCCCGTTTCTCGGTCCTGCTTACGCTCCCAGCGAGCTCGACCGCGCGATCGAGCAATATGCGGACCGTATTGAAGTCGAACGTTTCGAATCGTGTTCGGATACGTGTGCCGCCGCGGCACAATGCATCGCGAACGGACAGGTGATCGCCTGGTTCCGCGGCCGAATGGAGTTTGGGCCGCGGGCCTTGGGCCATCGAAGTATTCTTGCGGACCCCGGCCATCCCGAGATGAGAGACCGCGTGAATGCAATGGTCAAAATGCGCGAGGCCTTTCGTCCCTTTGCGCCTGCCGTCACGCTAGAGACGGTGCATGACTGGTTCGAGGTCGACCCCGGCGCGGAGCTTCCCTATATGATATTCATCGTGAGGGTTCGCGAGGAGCACCGGGCAGCCCTTCCGGGGATTACACACGTGGACGGAACAGCCCGCGTACAGACCGTCGCGGCGGACACCAATCCCTCGTTCCACGAGTTGCTGAAACATGTCGGAGACACCACCGGTCGCGAGATGGTGCTCAATACGAGCTTCAACGTGAAAGGCCAGCCGATGGTGAATACGCCGGAAGAAGCGATTGAAACGTTTCTGGGTACCGGGATCGACGTGCTTTTCCTTGGCGAGGCCGCCGTTCGAAGGGTTCCCACCGACGCCTAGAAGATACTGGCCGGCGTTTTAGATGGTGACGGTGCTCGTCAACCAGGACGACGTGGAGGCTGGCGCGGACCTTGGGGTGTTTGTGGGTGGCGTAGTTGGTGGCGATGGCGTGGATGATCTTGCCTGGCGGGGTCGCGTACTCAACAGCATTGAGGAAGCGGATGAACTCCTGATGAGTGTGTCTTTGCATGCAACGGCCGAGCACGGTGCCGTCGAGGACGTTCAGCGCCGCGAACAGCGTCGTGGTGCCGTGACGCTTATAGTCATGGGTCATGGTGCCGCATTTGCCGGGCTTGAGCGGCAGGCCGCGCTGGGTCCGGTCCAGGGCCTGGATCTGGGACTTCTCGTCGATCGGCAGCACGATCGAATGGGCCGGCGGTGCATGTAGAGGCTGACGATGTCTTCGAACTTCCGAAAATAACCATTACTCAGAAAAAGCATGGCGATGCCAACTAAGTTCAATTTATCCTTTAGAAAATATACAATTGCTGAGTTGCGCGCAAATTTGGAATCCTTGCAGCTGCTCGAAGATCCACATGGGTATGTGCGAAAAGTGGATGATAACTTTGTCCACCTTCTCGAGAGTAACCCGTCTGCATCGGCGAACGATCTCGCTCTTATTCTGTGCACGGACGGGGATACGATCGTTGGACGCCTCGGATTGATCGCCGGAAAGGTATGTTTCAATGGTGAATTTCAGTCCTTGTACTGGATGGCGGGTTTCTTTTTAGATGACAAATATAGGACATCCGGTGCCGGCGGCTTGCTGCTCTTGCATGCTCTGAGTTTCAGCCGACATTTGCTTGCTGCAGGGGGACCAGCATTATCGACCCGTAAACTATTTGATCGATCCGGTTACATCGAGTTGGCACGCTTAAGACAGTTCGTGGCATTCCCCTCCGCGAGACCTCTTTTAGCTAAAATTCTCGGCGATAATGCGGCGACAAATTTTTTTGCAACCGCGTTAGATCCAATTTTTCGCTGTTGGTATGTAGTTTGTCGTCTATCGCTGGGCCGCCAGCAAGGAAAGACTATAATCTTTGAATCTGTTGACCGTTTTCCTGCAGAACTTGATCTATTGCTAGAAGCCGCCCCAGGCAACCGCTTCCCAAAGCGGGTGACCGATCTCAACTGGGTTATGGCCCATAGGCCCGAATTTAATGCCTACTTGGTTAAGCGCGGCAACAGGCTGCTAGGATACTGTATATTAAGTATGAAGGATTTGCCGTTCGGCCGACACAGGCGGTTTAAGCATCCGATGCGCGTGGCCTCGCTTAAGGACCATTACATG
Source organism: Alphaproteobacteria bacterium (assembly GCA_027295145.1). Classification (GTDB taxonomy): domain Bacteria; phylum Pseudomonadota; class Alphaproteobacteria; order JAPULJ01; family JAPULJ01; genus JAPULJ01. The sequence goes on from JAPULJ010000612.1 coordinate 3,398, forward strand.
GTAGAGTTAGAACCGGCAGATTGTATCTCGTTCGCCGATTTTTGTTTTTCGTACGCCGTGGATAAGAATGCGGAAGTTCTATTCTGTCAATTTAAGGATCAAGTGTTCGAGCGAGCATTTCACCGATTAGGTTTTCTTACCTATGGTGGAAGCTATATTCATTACCGTCCGCCTCACGGAAAGGAAAGATATGAGACCGCTGAATGGCATCTTACCGCTGGTGTATCTGACATGATCCTGAACTAAGGATCTGTCGCGGAATTATGGCGTCAAGGTGGTGGTGGTTGCCGTGGACATATGGTGTAGTTCCCGTCGCCATGGAAGATATCGCGCTGCATGTTGAGGGTGGCCATTTCGGCATCGCTGACCTTGATGCCTTTTGGGTAAAGGTTTTGGTCGATGTCGCAGGTGACGGTGAGGCCGGTCTCGGTCGTGGTGGCGCCGATCAACTGGATGATGACCTGGTGGCTGACGAGCGGGTTACCGCGCAAGTTCTGCGAGATGTAGGCAAAGAGGCGGTGCTCGATGCGGTTCCATTTGCTGGTTCCAGGCGGCAAATGGGCGACTGTCACAGCGAGCCCGGTCTCGTCGGCGAAGCGTTGCAGTTCGCGCTTCCAGAGCCGGCCGCGCGCGCCGTTGCTGCCGCCGCAGTCAGCGGTGATGGTGAGGCGCCGAGCCTTGGGATAGCGGGCTTTGCCGAGCCGTTGCCACCATCGGCGGATGCTCTCGACGGCGAAGGCGGC
>JAPULJ010000613.1 GCA_027295145.1 Alphaproteobacteria bacterium
CTTACCCGGGCGATCGAACTGGGAACGAAAGCCGTCGCTCTCGACCCGGAGGCCACGGATGCCCAAATGCTTCTCGCTCAAATCTACAATCATCAAGGAAAACCTTCAGCGGCTCAGCGCTATATTCAAGCGGCCATGGCGCTTGTGCCCAGTGACGCCGATACGCTTGCTGCCCTTGGCGAGATTTTTCGCGGAACCGAACGCTCCGGCGAAGCGATAAGCTACCTGAAACGCGCCATGAAGCTCGATCCGCACTATCCGACGCAGTATCTGTCGTGGCTCGGTCATGCCTATTTCGTCACGGGTGACTACAAGGAAGCCATTCGTGTCCTGCGCCAGGGCATAATCCGCGCACCCAACTATGTGGCCTTGCATGTCTTTCTGACCGCAAGCCATGCGATGGCTGGAAGCATCGACGATGCGAGGGCGTCGGCCGAACAGGTTCTTCGGCTCAATCCGAAATTCAGTCTGAAGGCGCTGGCGACATATTCGTCATCGCAACCCCGGAAAATGGACAAGATCTTGAGTGCTCTCCGCAAAGCCGGCCTGCCTGATTGACGTGCCGTGGCGGATGACTTCGCACAATGGCTTGTCTGCTGCGGGGGGTGATGCGGACGTAGTTCGCGGCTGTCGGTGCCTCGATTTTCGGTCAGGATCAGGCGACTCGGGTTCCTGGCGCCCAAGACGGTATTCCTAGCAGGCACACAATCCAGTGGTTCTTGACGATCAGGCGACCGCACCCAGATGTGCACGATTTCACTGGAATTCCACAGATGATCAGGCGCCGGTCTTCGCCGCTCGCAGGTCGTTGGTCGTTCGTTCCAGCCGACGCGCGAGCTCGCGCATGATCTCGACCGCCATGTCGGGAAATTCGGCGATCATACTGAAAAACTGATCCTTGGAGATCGCCAGCGTAGCCAGCTCGCTGGCCGCGCGTACCGTCGCCGTACGCGGAACGTCGATCAGGATCGCAATCTCGCCGATGAAGTCGTTCTTGCCGACCTTCGCCACAACGAGCTCGCCGTCCGAAGAATCGACCACGATATCGGCCTCGCCGTCGATAATGATATAGGCGACGTCTCCGACATCACCCTGATGAAACAGCTCCTGTCCAGCCGCGAACGTCAGACGCTCGCTGGTAAAGGCCAGGAGCTTCAGCTTGGACGGCTCGATCTTCGCGAACAGCGGTATCCTTCGCAATAGATCGACTTCTTCGTTCAAACTCACGATTTCCTCCTTCCACCGCGAATTTTAGCGCTCCGAATCATTCGGCGTCCATCAAGTCCCGTATCGGCAGGGCGCAGCGGTGACGATCTCCTGCTCCAGCGCGCCGACGGGAAGTCATGGGAAATGTCCCACCAGCGCCGTCGTCTATTCGACGCGTGCGCCGCCACGAAGATTTCACCCGCCAACGGCTTCCACATTCTCAGGCACACCCACACCAGCCGTCTCGCCATGCGGGGCGTCACGAACGAAGCGACGCACAGGTTGGCGCGTTGAACGTCCGCTTCGCCGCCAAAACCGGAAATCAGTCGGTCACACCGACAGGCTGGCTTGAGGTGGACCGAGATCCGACCAACGGCGTCTGATCTTACTTTATCATTCTTCGGAAGCTTTCAGGATCATTGAAGTCGAACACCTGGCCCTTCTCGATCCAGCCCAAAAATCCATCTTCAATGCAGTCGGGCTTCTCGCCGTCCTGATAATCGTAAAGCCACATACGGCCTTTCACCTCGTCGTCGAGCGAAACGAGCTCGTCGTAGTGGGCGTGAACCGTCGACCAAAACTTCGCCGTTTCGCAATCCTGAAAGATGAAATCGGCCATGTCGCGGAAGTCGTTCATCTGGTTTGGCGCGACCTGGGCGTCGGTGGTGATGAACACGGGCAGACCGGATTTCTCGAACAGCAGCCCATAGGTTGGAACGATCTCGAAGCCGTCATAGTAGTGGACGACCTGGACGGTGCGAAATTCGGTTCCGGCGAAGGTAAAGCCGCCGTTGCGCTCGATCGGTTGGACATCGAAGTAGGTGTCCAGTTTGGCGACCCGGCCCTGAATCGTCCCCATGCCGCCGTGGAGCGACAGCCACAGGTCGTCGACGAGCGTGTGGTGGACGTGGAGCCCGGGACGCAATGATGGATCATCCTTTGAGCCCGAGAAATAGGTGGTCAGTCCCAACCACTCGAGTCCCCCGATGTGGTCAGCGTGAAGATGGCTGATGTAAACCTCGGAGATGTCAGCGGCGGCGAGGCCATGCTCGGCAAGGCTTCGGCGAGCGTCGCCTCCGCAGTCGATCAAGAGCCGCCCTTCCGGAGCATCGATCAAGATATTGGACTGGTAGTTGTCCAAGGTGAATGCGGAGCCGGTTCCAAGAAAGATAAGTTTCATGGCAAACCCCGACTGGCGCGTCGAACGCTGCTACGCAACGTATGGAGCTGTGCCAGCGTGCCAGTCTCGTCGAAGCGCATAATCAGGCTGTACCCAACCAACCCAGCCGATAGAATTACCGGCGGTCGACCCGGGACCTGTTTCATGTTCATCACGCCTCCCAGATGAACCGAAGATCGCGGTAAAGGTAGGTGATACACGGATGCGTGACAACCAAGGCTGCGCATTTGAAATCCAACCAATCCGGCTGAAGGGAAAGTGAGTCCTCGATTCGGCGCGAGAAATCGATTAGCCTCACAATCGGGCGCGGGCATACTCGGAGCACGGCAATATGACTTCTATCAATTGCGAGGATTCTTGGTTTGAAGTCCGGATCGGCGACGGAACCAAACGCTCGTTGATCCGCTATTTCACTGACTTTTTGGTGCGGGAACTTCACAAGCGCGGTGTCGAGAAGGAAGCGATCATTGACCACGAACCTATCGAGAATATCGCATGGCAACTGGCGAGCTCACTTATCCACGAAGTAGAGGCTGCTCTTCGCGAGTCGGTGAATCTCTTTGGACATGCGGATACTCGGTCAGCGCGAGAGGCTGTCGAACAGATCATTGACGATCATTTGGGCAAGACCGAGCGAGAGTATCTGAATGACGAGTTGTCCGGAGTCGCGTCGCTCGCCCAGTTTGCGACAATGTCCCTTTCCGAGATTATCCAAGAATATCGACCGCGTGAGGTTGGGCCTGACGACAAGGTCGCTTGACATCAATCGATCGCAATGTGGACCGGCGGGCATGCGCACCGGCGAAGACTTCGTTGTCATTAGCGGACAGTGAAGGTTCAGGGTCATGAGCGGCCCTGAGCGGACTTCGTCGGCACTTCCGCTTTGAATCTGGAACCGGACCTAATCGCTGCGAAAGCGGACCTCGCCGCAGCAATGTCCGTTGTCGGATCATGACCGGACGTTGACAACCCGCGCCCGGACTTCGGCTTGTAGCCAACAGCCGACATTAGCGTACGGCACCAATTACTTCGTTATGATTGCAGAACCTTGTCGAGCAATTCAGTTGCAAGAAATCCGATCAGCGACGACGCGCGAGTATTTCTACATAGCGCCGCTTGGGCATTGCGCTGAGCATTCCGTTCGCAAGAGCCATGAAATGATCTGCAGTGAGCCTATCCCTTTCGACCGCCAAATCCTGCTCCGAAGCCAAGAGTCCCTCAAGCACCGCCTGTTGTTGTTCCCGCCAGTTCGCAGGCTCCCGATAGAGTTCTACATCGAAGCCTGCTGCATCCAGAACCGGTCTGTGATCAGGAATTTGCATCGCTTTGAGGCGTTCGGAATAGCCTTCTTCCTCCCACGTAGTGAATCCGAACCGAGCGCCGGGAGGAAGAATCCTTGCAATCTCTTCAATGGCGGCTGTCTTGTCCGGGACGGCATAAAGGACGTCGAGGCTGACCGCTGCATCGCATGATGCTGATGGCAACCCTGTGGCCGTCAAGTCACCTTCCTGGAAACGAACGGTGTTACTCAGACTAAGTTCCGCAGCGCGCTCGGTCGCAGCAGCCACGCCCGCAGTAGAAAGATCAATCCCAATTAGGTTTGTCCCGAGTTCTCGAGCAATCCAAAGTGCAGCGCCTCCATTCCCACAACCGAGGTCTACAACCGTTTGGCCAGGTCCAACCTGCAAGCCGGCCATCAAGTGCAATAATGTCGAGCGCGAGTAGAAGGCACTCGGTCTCACCTCCTCCGGATAGTCGTCGCCATATGCATTTCGCCAGACCCGCTGCAAAGTCGAACTTTGGAGGTGGGCGGAATGGACTCGATTGAATCTTTCCCCGAGCGTTGGTTGATCAACTTTGGCATCATCTTTATTTTCAACCATGAAATACCCCTGTCGGCCAAACTGTCGAGCGAGATTGTATGGGCGGCTGAGGAAGAAGTCCATCGCGGCCCCGTGTCCGCTTCGGGTCAGGAGCAGAAGAAAACCCGTCCGGGATCGATGTCTGCTTCTGGGGTGACTCCAGACATTTTCATTTGCAGTTCAAAAATCGATCTGCTGAATGTCTAAAGCTAAGGGAAAAGAGGGCCGCCATGCCCGGTAATGCACGCCGGATCAATAGCGGCCGATAGGCTCCAGCCCGAGGGCGTGCTGGCCATACATGGTCGAGACGGCGTCCCAGTTGAGCGTGGCATGATGTGACGCGGCGTGGATGTCGCGCCACGCCCGCTGAATCGGTTCGCTGAGATAGAGTCCTCCCCCGCCGGTCGTGCGGTATAGCTCGTCGATGCCCCGTACCGCCATATCCGCGACATAGGCCTGGATCAACCGGCTTCGGATTCGCCGATCGACCGTGATTGGCTCACTCCGCTGGGCCTGCGCATGAGTATCAGCGAGATCGGCCTCGATCAAAGCCTTGCCTGCCGCCAGTGCCGCCGCCGCACCGCCGATGCGCGACTGAACGGTAGCATACCCGCCGATTCGTTCGCCGTCGGCGGCGAACCCGCTGAGGGTTTGACGTTTCCCGACCCGCCCTACGAAGTCGTCAATCGCCCCCTGCAATGCTCCCAGTGCAGGCATGCAGAGGATCGACGGCATCACGACCATCGCGGGCAGGGCGAAAACCCGATTGTCGTAGAGTCGGGAGCCGGGCGTGGTCCCGGTTACGAACTCAGCGAAGGTCAAAATACGATGCGCCGGCACGAAGACGTCCTTGCAGACCACCCGTTTGCTACCCGTGGCGACCAGGCCGACGGCGAACCAATCATCCTCCACTGAATAATCTTCGGCCCGTATCAAGACCATCGCTGGAGTGGCTGGCGCGTCCCCGTCCTCGAGCGGAAGCCTAAGCCCGAGACAGAACCACTGCCCGATCTCGCAGCCGCTCGCAAACCCCCAGGCACCGCTGA
>JAPULJ010000614.1 GCA_027295145.1 Alphaproteobacteria bacterium
ATCGGATTGCCTGTCCATGCCGCGAGCTTGCGGATCGAGGGGATGTCGAGATCAAGTTGCCCAGCTAGGACGGCTGCCTTTCCGCCCTTAGCGACGCCGTCGAAGGTAAGCGAGATCGGCTGCGAGCGCACAGCCAAGGTTACGCGCGAGGATTTGTCGTCGCTTATCGCCTGGGGATTGTCGACCCGGGCTTTCACGGTGATCCGCTGGCCGTTCCACTGCAACGATCCATCGATAGTCAGCGGGCTGCTCAGGCTGGTGAGGGAAATGACTAAGTTGGCATCTTCGATGCTCTGGCGCTCGCCGGTGCGGCGGTCGAGATAACTCACCCGTCCCTTGATCAGGCGTATGTCGCGGAGCTTGAGACTGGTACCGCCGTCGCCCTTCTCTCCAGTTTGTCCGGCCGATGACGGTTTGCCGGTTTCGCCTTTCGGCGCGGGTTTGATAGCTGATTTCGCCGTTTTCTTAAAAACCCAGTTGGGCCGGCCCTGACGATCGACCTCAAGATTTATCACCGGTTCGATCAGCTCGAACTGCTCAATTTCAATATCGCCGCTGATCAGCGGCATCACCTTGAGCTTTACCACCAGCTGCTTGAAAGTCGCCATCTGTTTGGATGCCGCGCCGGGTGCGTTGGCAAATGCCACGTCATTGACCGTGAGCCCCAGCGTTGGAAGGATAGTAAATTTGATGTCGCCCCTGATGACGAGGTTGCGCCCGGTGGCATCGCGCACCCGGCTGGCGATCTCGTCCTTGTAGGTCTCGGTGGGGATGAACATGGGAACGACAAAAGCCGCGGCGACTAGAATAACAATCACCACGCCAAGGCCTATGAAGATTTTTCGCATTGGGGAACACCTCTGGTTTTGTTGCAGCCGAATGGGCCGGTTTACCGTCTACCCCTGCGAACGGGCGCCTCTGGCGGGGCCCTTAGTTAGGTGTACATCAATTCATCGCGGCGCCGACCCGCGTTCGGTCCCTTTGGCATTACCTTTTATCGTTGGTGTGGCGCGCTTCACCAACGATCGTGTGATACGGGCAAGCACGACGCTGCCGTCCCTGATGAAAATGTATGCCGATGGGCGCAAGAGTCAAAGACTCCTAATTAATGCAGGAGTCGTAGTCCGCAAAATCGCGCATTTGGAAAGAGGCGAAGATGCAAACGATGACGCAAAAAAGGGGAGCGCCCGGCAGGCGCTCCCCAATGAAGGGTCGTGTTGAGATTTAAGCGGTCTATTCGACCGTAACCTCTGCACGACGGTTTTGAGCGTTCGGTGTGCCGTCGGGCGTCGGGACCCGCAGGCGGGTCTCACCGAAACCTGATGCGGCAATCCGGCTACGCGCGACCCCCCTCGCCGAGAGAGCACCGGCAACCGAGCCGGCGCGACGCTTGGACAGGCCGAGGTTGTAGCGGGCTGTGCCAGACGTATCGGTGTGACCGAAGATCGAAACCCGAGCGCCCGGTGCGCGGCGGGTGGCAGAGACGATGTCGCCGATCACCCGCATTGCTGAGGCGTCGAGGTTCGCACGGTTGAACGCGAAGAAAATGATGAAGGCCTGCTGCGGCGAGCCGAGCAGTTCCTGCATGGCGGCGAGGAAGCCTTCCTTGCAGCGGCGCACGTCGGCGGGCTGGTAGTAGCCGCCGCCAACAGGCATTTCCATACCCGGAGCACGCCACCAAATGTCCTCATGCTCTTCTTCGACCCAGCAATCGAACATCGCCTGGGCGCGCGCCGCCGCACAGGCATTGCGGGTCCGGGCGCCACCGTTAAGGGCCGCCATGAGCTTGCCGTAGTTGCTTGCAAGCTCGCCGCGGGCGCGGCGCGGGATGAGCCAAGTGCGCGGATTTTCGGGCAAAACATTGCCCCCAGCGCCGGCCGCAGATCCCTTCTTAATGTACCGGTCGGCGTGCAGGTGATCGGACTCTTTCAGAGCCTCGTCGCCAAGCTGCTGATATTCATTCTTGAGGCAACGGTTGAACGCCGAGCCGCTCGCCGAACTTGCTTTCAAGGCTCTCAAGTTTTGGGAGACATAATAGCCGCCGGTTGCGTAAGCGCCCGTCGTTGCAAACATCCCCACCGCTATAACAGCGAGTGTCAGTTTCCTCATCTTCTTCCCCTCATTAGGAATCGTTGCTCCATTTGATCGATCGATGCGCACAAACCCAAGTTCGACTGTATCGAGTGACAGTGTCAAACAAAAACTCTGCTAACACCAGCTCCTTAACCGTCGCCTTCGTCCCTCCGCCATTTCCGGCTATCGCGGGATCTTATAGGCGTTTATCGCACCCCCGTAGCAACGGCGCCGACCCGCATAACGCATGTACGATGGCGCATGCCATCAAACACTTAACGCAAACCGAACGATGCTGCAAATACCTCGCGGTCACTCCCATCACGGCGCCAGACCAACTTATTTCGCCGATCCTTCGCCAGCAACTCTCCGCACCGCTCGCAGAACATTAAACTCAAGTTCGCGATTCGGCACCCCCGTGGCCCCCTACTTTCGCGTTTCAAGTACTTAAGTACGATACCGATACCGGCATACCGAATTCGGCCTAGGTTTACAACCTTGTTCACCGCACTGCTTCGGTGATAGGCAGGGGCGGGGCAAAGAATTGGAGTGACGTGACAATTTTATCACGATTTCAGCGGGTTCTGTGGTTAACGTGCGCCCGCCTGGCAGTCCGATCGGTGCTGTTCGACGCGTGCTTGGCGAAGCTGGCATGGTGGCCCGTTGCGGGTATTCTTCTTGTCTGGCTTGCCGGATCTGCGCCAGCGCAGGCTGCCCAGCCGATCGCGCTCTACTACCCCTATTTCACGGGCGCGCAGGCCAGGATCGGCAAAATCAAGGCGCTGGCCGAGCGGGTGTCGCAGAGCTATGTGCATGTGGTGATCCTCTATCCCGGTAACCCGGATACCAACGATCCCCCCGGGATACTCCAGCAGGCGAGCGGCATCATCGTCGACGCCAGAGGCCACATCGTCACGGCAGCGCATATTGCCCGCACCTCTAAGAACGAGGCCCGCATCATCGTCCGCGACGGCAGCGAACATGCGGCGCGCATTCTTTACATCGATCCCAAACAAGATTTGGCGCTGCTCAAGGTCGCGCCGTTTGCCGGTATGAAGCCGGCAATCTTTGCCGCGGAGAATACAGTTCGCCAGAGCAATTTCGCTATCGCTGTGGGTTCTCCCAGTCGTGGCCGCGGCGCGGTAAGCATGGGCTTCGTTCGCCTTCCGAGGCTCAACGAACGGCTCGCTTACAATCGCTGGGGTATCATCAACGCTATTGAGATTTCGATGGAGGTTGAATCGGGACATTCAGGAGGGCCGGTCTTTAACCGTCGCGGCGAGCTAATCGGCATGATCGCCGGTTACGAGCTCGGCGACACGACCAAGCGTCCCTACATCTCCCCGCGCATCACCTACGCAATCCCCATCGCCGGGATTCGGGATTTTCTGATGCGAGCAGTGGGGCGCTGAAGGGCATTCAATAACTCATTTCATCGTCGGCATGATGTAGTCGGCGCCGGCGCGGATGCCGGTCGGCCAGCGCGAAGTGACGGTCTTCAGACGGGTATAGAAGCGCACGCCTTCTGGCCCATGCATCGACATATCACCGAACAACGAGCGCCGCCAGCCGCCGAATGAATGAAAGGCCATCGGCACCGGGATCGGAACGTTGATCCCGACCATGCCCGTCTCTGTACGTTGTGCAAAGGTCCGTGCGGCATCGCCGTCGCGCGTAAATATGGCGTTGCCATTGCCGTATTCGTGAGCGTCGACGATGGAAAGGGCGCTTTCGAAGTCCGGTGCGCGGACGACCGACAGCACGGGGCCAAATATTTCCTCGCGATAGATCCTCATATCGGTCGTCACATTGTCGAAAAGGCAAGGGCCGAGGAAGTAGCCGCCCTCGTAGCCCTGGAGTTTCAAGTCACGCCCATCGACGAGGAGGTCGGCGCCTTCCGCGACGCCGAGATCGACATAACCGCGTACTCGCTCGAAGTGCTCCTTCGTTACAAGC